>JBFMDV010000004.1 GCA_040753875.1 Candidatus Zixiibacteriota bacterium
TATTCTCTTCCGGGAAATGCCGTCGAATCTTCTCCCATTGGGCATCGCTTAACGTGATCGCCATGACGAAATATCGCCACGCTCTTCACGATGACAAATCAAAAACTGATTTTGAGATAGGTTCTAGCGTCATCTTGCCCGGATTCAGGTATTGAGTATTGGCCAAGGATGATCGCGAATGCCCTTCTTCGCCCGTACCTAACCTCCCGGTACTGGGGGGTATTATAGCCAGGGTCAATGTACGAAGGCGTGTTGAAGTAGGGGCCTGGAGACGGGCTGCAGGCGTGCGAAGTACTCCCGTTCAAAATGGCTGCTGCTAGGCAGAGAAGAATGCATTTCCGTGTGCTCATATGGCCTTCTTTATGAAATAGACAATACCTTGAAAATTCGGATTTACTTTCAATGTGTTGACTGAAGTAGGAATTTCGGCCCCTGAAATGAGCCCGATCCGAAACGGCATTGGGTACTCGGACAGTTCTCTTATGTATATCTCAATTTCCCGAAGCGGCCGCCGCCCTTGGTACAGCTGAAATACAATCTCGTCCGTGGAGGACGAGATTGACTGCATTGTCTCTTGATTTCCGTTTATCGCCCAGTCTCCCAATCCCGTGATGCTTAACGCGAAATTCTGCGCAAGTTGTCTTCTGACTTCCTCAACAAAATGGCTATATGCTATCAGCTTGGATGTGGGGGAATCGAAATCCAGTTGAATACCTGAGACTGAGACAGGATGGCGTTGCCATTGCGCCACGCTGCGCTCAAAGATATCTACTACGTCCTTGGCATCCGGCAACTGTCCTTCCAGCCGATACACCAGAAAGAGTTTGCTGCTCTTGAGAGGATGCGGACACAGACCTTGTCGTTCGTAGAATGTCTTGCCTCCGTCAGTCGATATGCGACCTTGAAAGACATACAATTCTGAATTTGCCGGTGCATCTTTGGCCGTCAATCCCGCCCACAGCCAGTAGGAAACATGGTCGCGACGACTAGCAGAATCTCTGTAAAGCGACACCCCGCTGAATATCAATAGCACGACCAGCGCCGTCTTACTTATTCGCTGTGGCTGCGTGTCCATTCCGCCGATCCCCACATCGAAATAATCTGGCAATCGGCCCCTTATGTCAAGCCAATCCAGATACCAAAGCCCGCCAGACACGAAGGCGTGTGAATTTTCGAATGGACTGGAGGCGGCGGGAGAGAACTCTAGACCCAACCAATGCCGCGCGTCTGAATCTCATACTGGATGTTGGTGGAGAAGTCTGGAAAAGTACCCAACCGGAACTTTTATCGGATGTAGTTGTAGTGCAATGAGTTACGACGGAGGAGGTAGGATTCGAACCCACGGTACCTTTCGGTACAACGGTTTTCAAGACCGCCGCAATCGACCACTCTGCCACTCCTCCACACCGATACAGACATTCCGGCGACACCCCTCCGATTTCGCCCGTTGACGAAGGAGAGATTGCTTCGTCAGACTCCCCTTCGGCGAGACTTCCTCGCAACGACGGACCCAGGCTCACATTCGGTAAGTCAACGTCGCTATGACGGCAATTGGCCGTCCTCAAATGTCACGAAAACGATGCCGCAAGTCAAGACGCCAAAACAAAAGGCCCCGCCGGAACGGGGCCTTCGAAAAGACGAAATCCCGTTCCCGCTACTTGCGAAGGAACCGGCTTGATGATGCAAACAGCTTGGCCGGCGGCTGGTCGGGATGGCAGGCATGCTCGGCGCTCCAGCGCGTGGTGGAGTTTTCGAACGTCACCGTGCTGCTGTCGCCGTGGAACGCCTGGGTGATGATCCAGTAATCATTGAAATTGAGGACGGTGTCACCGGTACACGCAATATTGAGGTTGCCGCTGTGCGTGATGGTACCGGCGGTGGGGCAACCATTGGAGTCCTGCACCGCGGTCAGATTGAGAGCCACATTGTCGAACACATGGCTCAGATTCATGCTGAACTGGCAGGATTCTGCCGCGGGTTTGAAAGCCGCAGAAGCAAACGCCCCGTAGCTGTTGAACTCGCCGTTAAACGAGCCGTTGGCGTCGACCATTACGTCACCACCAGTGCCCACATCACCGATGATCTGTAGATCTTGATGAGCGGACAGACTGCCCACGCCGCTGAGAACGTCGATCGAGTAACTGCCAATGTTGTGTACTTCGGTGAGCAGTTCTCTTACCGGCCACTGGACAATGATCGGTCCGTGATGGAACTGCAGGGAATCGACGACCTCGAACGTGATGACGTCAACGACCTGCTGCGAATCGTTCCACAGTGTCTCGGCATGACTGGCATAGAAGTACCAGTATTTGCTGTCGCTGTGGTAGGTCTTGAGAAACGAATCACTGGCCACAGCCTCGCTGGAGCCGCCGAAGTGCGGCGCATGGCTGGGCATCGGGTGGTTGGTGTCATTGGCAACCGAATCGATCAGGGTCAGGCAAATCTCCGCCAAACCGGTGGAAATCTCGTCAGCCCCCTCGAACGCGGTCTGAGCCGCGAGGTAGGTCGGGTCGAGCGTGTCGCCATCGACCTTGACGATGTTTTCGGTGGCCTTGTCGCTGCAGCCGAACAACAGCATGAACATCCCCGCCACCACCGCAACTGTCAATAATGCCAGCAATCTCTTCATGGATTCCTCCATCAGTATCGAATGAACTTTCTGTTGTGTAATAATTATCGGACGATGGCGGATGAAGATTTAGCGGCACCGAATTTCGCGGGAAGGTGCAACTTCCTATCGGTCAGTGGATTAAGCTATCGTCGAGGGGCCTGCGGGCCGCCGTAGAGACCTATGTGCGAGACAGAACCGTCGATATTGAAGGTGGTGGAGTCACCCGCGTTTAGCGCGGGCGAGTCTTGTTGCACGTGATAATCACCCGGGCCGACAAACTTGGGGTCGACATTCAGGTTGCCGTTTATCTCCGTCTGGTCCCAGATCCCCTCGTACTGTCCCGCTTTGTTGTTCCAAACGATATTGTGGGCGAATTTCCACTTTGCCCAGTCCCCATAGTTCCAGACACCCACACAAGGACAGACCCACTGCTCGCGCCAGCCATTTTCGGTGACGATATTGTTGACGATCCTCCCCCGCGCTTCGGTCGACCATGGGGCGATACCGCAATTGCCGTTGTGATGCACCACGTTGTTCATCATGTCCATGGTGGAAGCCCCGGTGGCCACCATCCCCCAGCCCAAATTGTCATGCACGAGGTTGTTGCGGGCGACCACCACGGCCGTCCCAAACGCCCCGATCCCTTTCCAGTAACCGGTGATTTCGTTGCGATAGGCGATACAGGTACCATCCCATGTTACGCCGATACCGGCGCCGCGGCCATCCTTGATTAGACAGTCAGTGATAATCAGCGAGGCACCACGGTAGAGCGCGACACCATCCCAGCCGTTGTTGACGATATTACAGTGCTCAATTATGAGCTCGGCTCCTTCCCGTCCGAAAACGCCCCCGATACCGACGACTACGCTCTCCGGCCGATGCGTGTTATCCCGCAGGTCGCAGTCTGCGATGAGGACGCGAGAATTGCGGACAACGATAGCGGCATCGGTGGCGTTGCCGTCGAGGTCCCGCCGTCCACCGGTAATCGTCAGATTCTGGATGACGGTGCCGGAAGCGTTTTCGAGGTACAAACCGTACCCCGCATAGGTCACGAGCCGGGTGTCGGTGCGGTCGGCGCCCAACAGCAAGAGACCTTTGTTCTTGATTATGAACCCGCAACTGGCTTTGACGTCGGTTTTGGCTTCAAGGCAGTTGCCGCAGAGGGGGTCGGCAAATTGAGTCGGTTTGGCTTCGAAAGTCTTGGCCCCTAAAAGGAGCGTGTCGCCATCCCTGGCATAATCGATTACTCCCTGGAGATCGGAACCACGCTCGACTCTTAGTTTAGCGGCGAACAGGTTGGTGCCCAAAAGCGCCAGCAGCAGGCCGGCAGCTTGAGTTCGGCCGCTAAACATGGTACGAGGGTAAGAGTGGAATGACCCCACTTCAACAAAAACTTCCGGCCGGCGAACTTCGGAGTGACGAACGACCACCACCGATTTCGGTTGCTCCCAATGCGGGACCTTGCCTACCTTACCCCTATGGGTGAGTACGATGATCTCATCGCACAACTAAACCATCTTGGCACCGAACAGATCAATCCGCGGACAACCGATATCGACCGGCTGTCGCCTCTTGAGATCGCACAGCGGATAAACGATGAGGACCAGACGGTGGCGGGAGTGGTACGGCAGGCGCTGCCGAAAATTGCGCAGGCAGCCGAGCTGTTTGCGGCTACCCTGAGAAGCGGTGGGCGCGTGTTCTACATCGGGGCCGGCACGTCCGGCAGGCTCGGTGTACTTGACGCCGCCGAGTGCCCGCCCACCTATGGGACGGAGCCGGAGCAGATTGTGGGTGTGATCTCCGGTGGCTATGACACGCTGGTTTTGTCGAAAGAGGGGGTCGAGGATCAGACCGAGGCAGCTAAGCAAGACTTGATGGCGCACGGCATCACCGCCAGGGATATTGTCATTGGCCTGGCAGCTTCTCGCCGCACACCCTATACGCTGGCAGGGATAGCGTACGCACATTCGATTGGCTGCAAAACGGTATTTGTCATCTGTAACAAGGCGGAGTTCATTCCTGTTACGCCGGACATCGTGATTGAACTGCCGGTCGGGCCGGAGGCGATCACCGGCTCCACACGGATGAAATCCGGGACCGCACAAAAACTGACCCTGAACACAATTTCGACAACCGCCATGGTCCTTCTGGGTAAAACCTACGGAAACCTGATGGTGGACCTACAGGCACGATCGCAGAAGTTGGCGGCACGATCTCGCAAGATCCTGATGGACTTGTTTGACCTAGAAGTGGCTGAAGCTGAGACGCTTTTGAAGCAGGCGGATGGATCAGTGAAGACGGCAATTGTCATGCACAGACATCAGTGCTCTGCCGATGAGGCCCGGAAGAAACTGGAAAAGGCGGGCGGATTTGTTTCGAGGATTCGAGATAGCGAATAGCTGAGGAGATATCTGATATCATGACTCGCCAAAACCTGTTGATGCTCATGCCGGGCTTGATGATTCCCCTGTTATTGTCGGCCGGCCTCCTGCTTGCTCACGGCGAAAAGGACACCCATGAGTCGGACAGCACAAAAAACATGCCGAGTGCGCCGATTGAATCCGGGGTTGCCGCACGTCAGGACTCGCTGTTCGCCGTTATCAATACAGAATACAACGGACTGAAACCGATTTTCGAGAAGAGCTGTTTTGATTGCCACAGCAAGTTCACGAAGTTCCCATGGTATCACAAGATTCCCGGTATAAAACAGCTCATCGACAGCGACATCAAAGAAGGGCGGAAACACCTTGACCTGTCCGACGGCTTTCCATTTGCAAGCCATGCTTCGCTGCCGGAGACGTTGGAGGACATGAAGGAGCAGGTCTCCAAAGGGGAGATGCCACTACTCAGCTACAGACTCATACACTGGGGGACCGGCCTGAGCGGCGCGCGCCGTGATTCGGTGACCAGCTGGCTGGATAGTGCGAAAATACGGGTGATACGTTTCTATGACGAAGCGAACATTCCTTACGAGCAGAAGAAGTCCGAGGATTAGCCTGTCGCGATAGTTGCTCGACCTCCGTTTGGTGCGATCCGTCAAAGACCGATTCTTGACCGAACCATCTTCAAAAACAGTTGCGCCGCACTCAAAAGCAGATATATTTAGGGGAGTTTGTGAAAAAAATCTTTTGGCTGAAGGGTCCCGGGCTATGAAATGTGTGTGGGGATTCGCAATCATGCTGCTGGCGGCCACGGCCGCCCTTTCGCAGGACGACCGGTGTGTGAGTTGCCACGGCAGTCAACGTCCGGCGGACCAGGCCAATGCCCAGATAATTGATACGACGGTTCTGAAAAGCTCCGTGCACGCAGCCGTCAGCTGCACGGAATGCCACGCGATCGACCCCGACATGCCACATCGGGGGAACCGGACAGTATACTGCGCTCGCTGTCACGGCAAAGAAGCCGAGAGCTTTAACAAGTCGCCACACGTCCTCGGGCGGAAGGAGAATATAGAGAAGCTCCCCACCTGTATTACCTGCCATGGCGGGCATGATGTTCTGGCCATAAAAGATCCCAACTCGCGTACCAATCACCGCAATGCGGTGAGAATCTGTATCGGGTGCCACGAAGACCAACAAGTGACCGAGCAGGCGCTCAAGTTGCCAAAACCGGCGGTCATCAAGGCCTACGAGAACTCGGTTCACGGACGGGCCCTGATGATCGAGGGGAAAGCCAATGCGCCGGCCTGTGTGGATTGCCATGGGAGTCATTCATTCCTCGCTTCCGATGATCCGGAGAGCCCGGTGTACAAGACTCACATTGCTGCAACCTGCGGCCGATGCCACCATGAGATCGCACAGACCTACACTGAGTCGGTTCATGGCCAGGCGCTTTCCCAAGGGGTGATGGATTCCCCTACGTGCACCAGTTGTCATGGAGAGCACGACATTCGCCCGCACGCCGACCCCGAATCACGCGTCTACAAAACCTCAGTCTCCAGGACATGCTCCGATTGCCATGCCTCGGAGAAAGTAGTGGCCAAGTACGGTCTGAAGGCTGACCGGATAAGCACCTTCCAGGAATCATTTCACGGTGCGGCCGGTGCGCTGGGGGATACCAGGGTGGCAAACTGTTCGTCGTGTCACGGCGTGCATGACATATACCCGCAAGACGACTCCCGCTCGCTCATCAATGCCGCGAATATCGACAGAACCTGCGGCCAATGCCACGAAGGGCTGCCACAATCGTTCACTAAAGGAGCGGTGCATACCTCGGCCAGCGTCAAAGAATCGGGCGGCAAATTCTACGTAAGACAGTTTTACATCTGGTTCATATCGATTATCATTCTGGCGTTTATCGTGTACCGGGTGCTGGAGTACAAACGCCGCATCAAACGAGTGCAGTGACAGACGCAATGAAACGACATTCCGCACCGCTTGTGGTGCTCTCGCTTGTCGCCATCTTCGCCGGAAACCTTCTCGCGGAAGAGAAATGCCTGCTGTGCCATGGCAAGAAAGACTTTGTAAAGATCGAAGAGACCGGGCGGAAGATCAGCCTGTATGTGGATGAAGCGCAACTGAAGCACTCTATCCACGGCTCCCGGCTCTGCACCGATTGTCATATCGATGTGGTGGCTATTCCGCACCCGCCCGCGAAGAAAGTGAACTGCCGCCGCTGCCATTATTCGGGCAATCCGGTCGGCGCGCCACAGGGGGAGTTGTATGATCAGTACGAGCATTCGGTGCACGGGATGGAGGTCGCCAAAGGGAATTCCAAAGCGCCGGTCTGCCAGGACTGCCACGGCACGCACGACGTACTGCCACCCGATTCGACGAACTCGACCGTGTACAAGCTGAATCGCCCGAAAACCTGCGGGCACTGTCACATCGATATCTATGCCACCTTTCGTGAGTCAATACATGGCCAGGCGCTGGCATCAGGGACTCTCGATGCACCGGATTGCTCATCGTGCCACGGCGAGCATAATATCCGTCGGCACGAGGATCCCGAGTCGAAGGTGTTTCCCGCCAATGTCGCCGCCACCTGTTCCGATTGCCACGGGCCGGTCGGCATCGCCGCCAAGTACGGCATCAAACCGGATCGGACCGCCACGTTCGAGCATTCGTTTCACGGCATAGCGCGGGTGATGCAAAACCTGTTGGTAGCCAACTGCGCCTCTTGTCATGGTGTGCATGATATCCGGCGGGAGGACGATCCCAAGTCCTCGATCAACCCGGCCAATATCGTCAAGACGTGCGGCAAGCAAGGGTGTCATCCGGAAGCCACCCCGCAATTCGCCACCGGCAAGATCCATGTCGACCCGGAAAGCAAAGAGTCCGGCATTCTCTATTATATCACCAAGTTCTTCACTGTGCTGACCGTGTCGACGCTCGTGGGACTTGCCATTTTCATCGTGCTCGATCTGTTCCGGCGGGCCAAGGCGGCACGAGCCAAACGTTAGACACCATGGACGAACGGACGCCGCAACTTCGCCAGAAGCGCCAGGAACTGATCAAGGATCTCACCCGGAACATCCTTGACTGCGCCGAGCCACATATCGATCCGGCCACCCCGCCTGAAGAACTCCAGAAAACGACGACGCAGATCGAGGAACGCCTGCAGTTTGAGGCGAACGTGGCGCTCAGCGAGGTGGTCACGCGGTTCAGCGTCAAACGCCCCAAGGATAAGATTGAAGAGGCTGTCGAACGGAGTTTCGAGCGGTTCGGCAAGAACTTCCGCGCCCAACACATGCTCATGTTCCTGTCGGTGGTTCTCCTGATCATCACCGGCATGCCGCTCAAGTTTCCAGAATACGGCATATCGCGGTTCGTGATTGTCACCATATTCGGCGGGTTGCCGAACTCCACGCTCATACACAGGGTAGCGGCGGTTGGCCTGATAACGGTCGGTGCCTGGCACCTTGGCTACATTGCGTTCTCCCGCGTGGGACGGCGTGATTTCTGGCTGATGATCCCTCGTCCCAGAGACATTATCGACTTCTTCCAGACGGTTATGTTTTTCTTAGGGAGACGAGCTTCCGGTCCCAAATTCCACCGATTCTCGTTTATCGAGAAGTTCGACTACTGGGCAGTCTATTGGGGCATGGTGGTAATGATCGGCTCCGGGCTGATCCTCTGGTTCAAGGAGATGTTTCCGAAGGCGCTGTTCGATATCGCCCGCGAGGCGCACTCCGACGAAGGGCTCTTGGCCACGCTGGCCATTATCGTCTGGCATTTTTACAACGTCCATTTCAATCCCGATGTTTTCCCGATGAGCTGGGTCTGGTGGCACGGCAAGTTGAGTGAAGAACAGATGAAGCATCATCACCCGCTCGAATACGCAGAGATCATCGAGAAAGAAATGCAGGCGCTTACCGGCGAGACACCAGCGGAATCGTCCGAGGACAAGAAGTAATGGCTATCCTGCAGAACAAGAAGGCGCTGATCACGATCGGCGTGCTGCTCGTGCTGGTCATAGGGGGAGGCCTGATTCTCACAAACCGCACCCATCACGCCTCGTTCTGCACATCGTGTCACTACATGGAGCCGTACGTACGGCACTGGAAGGCCTCCGGCCATGCCGATGTCGAGTGCTATAAGTGCCATGATTACGGGGTTGGGCGGCTTACCCTTTCTGCCATCAAGTACGCTACCGGGACTTTCTCTCCACGCCCCAAGGCGAATGTCCACGACGAGAGTTGTCTATCGTCAGGATGTCATGAAGTGCGTCTGTTGCAGGGGAAAACGGAATTCAGAAAGGGGATCGTGTTCGATCACGCCGTTCATCTGGAGAAAGTACTGAGGGGCGAGAAACTTCGCTGCACCTCTTGTCACAACCAGATCGTGCAGTACGACGAAGAGATATCCCAGGGGCACATGGCCGTGAATGACAAGGCCTGCTTTGTGTGTCATTTCAAAGATGCCGGGCAGGGGGAAGCGATAACGGGGTGCGATGCCTGCCACGGCATGCCGAAAGACACGGTGGAACACGCCGGGTTCAAGTTCGACCACGGTCCGTACCTAAAGCTCGGCGTGGAGTGCAAACAGTGTCACACCATGATCGTCAAGGGGGATGGCGCGGTTCCCGAGGCGAAATGCTATTCCTGCCATGTCGAGCGCTCCCGCGCCGATTACACCCGCGAGCAACTGCACCAGATTCACGTGACAACCAACGGGATCGACTGCTTCAAGTGCCATACGGATATCGAGCACGGCAATTTCGAGATGGTCAGCGCGCTGGAGATAACGTGCGAGAACTGTCATATTCGCCAGCACAACCGACCCAAACAGATGTACATGGGGATTGGCGGTAAGGACACGTTGGATATGCCGAGCGCGATGTTCGCGGCTCAGGTCTCCTGTACCGGTTGTCACACCCACACCACGCCGCAGGGGGAGCCACTGGCTCATCAGGAAAAGAAAGAAGCACAACGCGTGTCGTGTGTAACTTGTCACGGCAAAGGGTATGACCTGATGTTCGACAATTGGCTTGAGGGCACAAAGGCTGTCCTGGACGAATACGACAAGTACTTGAAGTCGGTGAAAGCTGACTTTGTCGGTATCGGCGGCAGCCAGGGATCACGAAGCGCCACACGCGAGGCGATCGGTACCGCCGAGTACAACTTCGAGTTCGTGAAAGACGGACATATCCCGCACAACATTCGGTACGCGCTTTATCTGTTGAACTCCAGTGCGGATAGGGTACAGTCGGCAATGACCGGGATTAAAGATGCGTATCAATCCCCGGATCGCGGCGCGAGCCTGAAGCCTGAGAATTCATGCATGGCGTTCTGTCATGCGAAGACGCTCCCGGAGTTTGTGTCGTACGGGGGGAAACAACTCCCGCACCTGATGCATGTGAAAGATCTCGAGCAGAACTGCAGGATTTGTCATTCGATTACCGTGCACGGCAAAACCGAGATCGACAAGGCCGCCTGCGGGGCGTGTCATGAATAATCTCTTAGTAATGCATTACCCAAATCCCCCGGCGTAGCCGGGGGATTTGGGTCGCGAGGGGTGAGAAGGAGGTTGAATCGGGTTAGAACACCATGGATATTGAGCCGGTACCCTCCCCCAGTTCCGGACCGAACAACATCTTCACTGCCGCCCCCGACTTTTGATACAGGCCGTCCCCCTCAGTTGCCACAAGAACTCCAAACGAACTGCTTCGCACCGAGGCTACGCTGACCGACTCCAGTTTTCCGACCGGCTTGAACTGGTCGTTGAACCAGGTCACCAGGCCTTCATCGGTACCGACGTAGACGATCCAGCCGGAGGCATCAACCGTGGTAACCGTGTTCGACGGCAGCCCGTTGTCGCAGGTGAGCGTTTGCCATTTGCCGCCATCGTGGATATACAGCCCGGTGCTGGTTCCCACATAGAGGTGTCCACGGCTGTATTCGATGCAGTTCACGTAGTCGAACAATGAACTGTCGCGTATGAGATACCGTTTCGCGAAAGTCTGCCCATCCCAGCGATACAGGCCATCGCCATCGGTCCCCACCCATAGTCCATCGTTGTCCGCTTCAAGCGCCGTCACCCAGACATCTCCCATCAGTTGAACGTCACCCAAGAGCGTGCGCGAGTAGAGACCATTCTCGGTGCCGATCATGAGCACAGCCCCGTAGTCACAGAGCGCGGAGATTGAACCCTGGAATTGCGTTTCGAGCGGCACGAGCGAGGAGTCTACCAGGCGGTACAGGTGGGTGCCGCCGGCATAGAGCTGATCGTTGTGTTTCGCCACCGCGAATAATGGCTCTTCGGTGTGAATAGTGCGGCTGAGACCGGATGCGAGGTCAGTCACGACCAGGCCGCCATCGTAAACCGAGTACGCCGTGGAATCGATGACCAGAACGTCGTACACGGTCGACAGGATTACAGACTCGTCCTTCTCCACCACCCGATTCGTGGTGGCTTTCGGTCGTGTGATATCGCTTTGCAATTGTGCCACCTGCGCGCCGATGCTGTCAAGATTGGGAGTCGCTTCGGCAAGTTGGTCCTGGTCGCTGTTTTTGGAGCAGCCAAGAGTGAGAATTGCGGCAGCCAGTATTAAGGCCGCCATTGCGTGTGTCAGTTTGTGTCTGGTCATTTTGGTCCTCCTTAGTTTCCGGGTTACTTCATTTGAGCGGACCTATATCAACCGTTGTGCCAAAACAAATCCCTCTTGTGTCGCAAGGAGTTACAAGGATTCTGCGTAGTTTAAGTCACCGAGAAGCGTGTCATCAGTGACACTCGAACCAGCAAGCCAATATAACAAAGTGTGGGACAACGACTTATATGTGTCAAAACGGACACATGCGGTCGGAGACTAAAAACTGGTTGAATGCAGGGAGGCGGAGAGGTTGATTGTATAAGGATTCGGGATCACACATGACCTCACACTTCGTTCGCGTCATCATGGCCGCATTGATTGTCGTCGCGTGGTTGCCGACAATCGCGGCTTCAGCGCAGGTGCGGGCAAAAATACTCCAGCAGAAACTCGATCGACTGTATTTTGATATTGGCGAGGAGGCGCTGGTATTTGCGGGGAGTAGGTTTGTGATTTTCTGCGGTGATGATTCGGTGTGTGCGGGAGTAATAGAGAAATCGTACGAGGGGATTGCTGTCTCTACTGTTCTTGCTACGAACCACGATCACATTACTCACGACGCCTGTTACGGCCTTATCTTGGTTGCGGATGTCGACTCCAATGCGGTGATCCGAATCGGATGTAGCTGGGGTGCAGCTCAAGTCCGACCGCCAGTCGGTTGGTGGAAAGTCACCTACGACTCAGGATTCAACAAGACGTGGGACAATTATCACAACAACGCGGGCAGTGGCACGGTCGACGTCCGACAATACGAGGTGATTCACTATCCCCTGAACTCTCATATGGAGAATGATTTCGCGGATGGCCGATTGGATGCGTATATGGCGTACCAATCGCCGCCGCAAAAATCGCCGAACCTGCAAGTTGACTCAACGGTGGCAACATCCATTGCCGCCCTCATTCCAAACGTTTACCGTGCGATCAACAAACAAGGACGGCTCACCACGGCGTTGTACCGTCGGTTCGACCCGACCGCACTTTCATCCTATTTCGATGGCCCTGCAGTCCCAGTGTACAGTTTTCTATCGCCCGAATCGGCGACTGTTCGATCTTACCCGTACGATCCAGCTTCAACCAAGCGACTTCTGCGTGAGCAAGTGGGGCGCCCGCGGAAGGTGCGTCTGTGGTGCGCGGATGATCTTCGCCATCTCGCCGGATATTTTGCCGACGTTCTTGCACGCGAGCAACTCAAGACAGAAATCGTGACTGAAGAGTGGTCGAACTGTGATGCCTTCCTCACGTGGTTACCATGCGAAACAGGGAACAGTGCGTCCGCGCTGAAGCAATCACTTGGGATGAGCCTGGTCGATCAAGAAGGGGATTCAATAGTCTCAGAAAAGGGACGTCTGGCAGCCACCCGACTTTCGCAGGCGTTCATCGAGCCGGATTCTCTGATTCGGCAGTCGATACTCGACTCTCTGGATCATGAGGTTATCGACGAGATAGGCTGTTTCCCGCTCTTCCGTCCCACGCTTCACCTCGTCGCACACAAAAATCTGACCGGCATTCGGTTCACGGACGACGGCAAGCTCGACCTGTCCTCATTACGAAAACTCAAACCGCCGGCGGAGCCAGAACCAAGGCAATGACCTTCACTCAGCGAATCCGATTCTACTTGTTCGCCGGGGCGCTGCTACCGCCGCTTCTCATAATGGCGGTCATCTATTTCCATGCGGCGGGACAGGCCGAAGAGATCGAGCGACAGAACGCATTCGATGAGATTCAGAAATTCAACCGCTATCGACAGTCGTTCGTGGCCGAGCTTCGGCAGAAACTGCTTCATGCGGCTGCTGACCCTGTCTTTAGTCGCGCTGTTACCATGCTCCGATCCGGCCGCCGCCAGCCGGTGGATTTGACCGGACAGTTGAACGAGCTTGATTTTGTCGAAGTGGTCGACTCATCCAATCGGGTGCTGCTCAGCGCCAATCGTCCAGCCCTTGTCGGCGATACGGTTCTGCCGGGCTCAGCACCTGCGATGTGGGATTCCCTTGCCTGGTATGAGACGGTTGAGTACGACCTCAATGGTGCGCATGCCGCTTTCGCTTTGCTGATCCCCATGGACAGCAACAGACGCCTGTATGCAGGAGAGTATTTCGATCAGCGATTTCTCGAAGCGGCGCGAGGAGTCATCAACGCCAACCTCGATGTCGTATTCTCCGACGATTCGATCTCCGCACAGACCTTGCCGGCGAGCATTGAAACAGGCACATTATACCGGGAGAACGACCTGTACCGCTCCCTGCTTGCAGGAGGTAAGTCGTCAGGATTCTATCTGTCTGCCACAATCACTACCGACAGTCAGAAGCCGGTGTTTCGATCGTTGTTGGCTGTGGCAGGAGCGGTAGCGGTCGGCAGTGTGGCAATCGCTTTGGCGCTGGGATTCTATATGTCATATCGCACTAAACGCGAGGTCGACAATCTGATCACCGCCACTTCGCGGGTTGCCGATGGAGACCTCAATACTACCGTAATGGCGTACGAGGAGGGAGAGTTTGCCCATCTGGCAGATTCATTCAGCGCCATGATCGCCAAACTGAAAGAATCCCAGCAGCGCCTGGCGGTAAGCCAGAAGATCGCGGCGTGGCAGACCATGGGGCGGAAAATCGCACATGAAGTGAAAAACTCATTGACGCCGATCGCCGTATGCGCCGACGACCTCCGACGCTCGTATCAGGAGGGGCTTCCGGATTTTGACTCCGTGCTGGACAAAAACACTCAGATGATTCGCACAGAAGTGAACCGCTTGACCAGGCTGCTCGACGAGTTCGTCCGATTCGCACGGATGGCGCCCCCCATCAAAACAGAAACATCGGTGGAACAGCTTCAGAATGCGTTGGGGCAGTTGTATCGGCGAGAGCTGAGTGAAGGACGGCTGGTGCTGGTGAATCGCTGCGGCACCCAGCAGTTCCCTCTTGATCCTGAACAGATCAAGCAGCTACTTATCAACCTCGTGAAGAACTCCCTGGAAGCATCAAGTGACGGACAGATCGTGGTGGAGTGCTCGTCGACCGAAACAGCGTTCGTGATCGACGTTCTGGACGATGGTCCCGGCTTTCCTGATGAGAAGCTCCAGCGAGGATTTGAACCCTATCTTTCTACCAAGAAAGACGGCAGCGGGCTGGGGCTGGCGATCTGCCAGCGAATAGCGGTGGATCACGGCGGCACGATCGATATGTTTAACCGATCAGACGGAGGCGCGGGGGTACGGCTGACCATCCCGCGAGAGTAATGGCCCGGATCCTCATTGTCGACGACGAGGACAACATCAGGCTGTCTCTCAAGTCAGCCCTGGATCGGCGCGGACACGATGTAGTCACTGCCGCCGATTGTCGTCAGGCTCGCGAATTCATGTCCGCCCCGTTCGAGATCGTGTTTTTGGACGTATTCCTTCCCGACGGCAGCGGCCTTGATCTACTGAAGGAATTTCTGACGAAACGCCGTGGCCAGACGATTGTCATGATCTCGGGCCATGCGGATATCGATACGGCGGTCAAAGCGATTCGGCTGGGGGCGCATGATTTTATCGAAAAGCCGCTCTCGCTCGACCGCATTTTCATCACCTTGGACAACATAGGCCGCACCAAACAGCTCGTGTCGGAACGGGATCGATTGGCGGGACGACTGTATGGCGAGATGGTCGGCAATTCTGAGGCCGTGCGGCGTATCAAAGACGATATTGCCCGCTCTGCCGGCAAGACGACGCGGTTTCTCATCCTGGGCGAGAACGGCACCGGCAAGGAGCTGGTGGCGCACTTGATTCATCAGCAGAGCCGCAATTCCGAGGGGCCGTTTGTGGCAGTCAATTGCGCCGCGCTGCCGAAAGAACTCGTGGAGTCGGAGCTATTCGGCCACACCCAGGGGGCATTCACCGGCGCCACGCAGGCGCGCAAAGGTAGATTCCAAGAGGCGAACGGCGGCACGATCTTTCTCGATGAGATCGGCGATATGTCGCCTGAGGCTCAGGCGAAGATACTCCGCGTGACCGAAACGAAGGAAGTTTCTCCAGTCGGTTCGGACAGGTCGTACTCAGTTGACTGTGTCATTATCGCCGCTTCCAACCGCAATTTGGAACAACTGGTGAGCGAGAAGACGTTTAGACAGGATTTGTATTACAGGCTAAATGTCGTCACCTTTACTCTGCCTCCTCTGCGGCAACGCCGCGAAGACATAGCTGCGCTTGCGGAGCATTTCCTGGCCCGCTTTGCCGTCGAGAGCGGCGCCGAGGTGAAACGACTAACGGCGGACGCCATGTCGCTTCTCATGACGCTCGAGTACCCGGGCAATATCCGCGAATTGAAAAACCTGATCGAACGAATCGGAATCTATTGTGAGGGACCGGAGGTATCTGTGGAGCAGCTTCGGACTCTCCTGCCGCCCGGCCAGAAGCGGCAGGTGACAAGCCTCAAAGTAGCCGTCGATGATTTCGAGCAGGAATATATCGAAGCGGCGCTGGCACGAAATGGCGGCAACGTTGCTGAGACGGCCCGGCAGCTTGGGATCGAGCGGTCTCACTTATACAAGAAGATCCGACGCCTCAAAGGTGAGTGACGCTCAAGGCGAGACCAGGAGTATTTGGTGGGCAAGATCGATTGGTTGTACTTCCGCGTGGGCTGAGCGACATGTGATCGAGCGCAGGGGGTCCTTGCGAAGCACAGGGTGGACGTGGCCGACCGCACGAGCACGAGAGACAGGACATTTGACCGGAATGAAGCTCTCAGCCTGCTGGACGAGGTCGAAGTTCTGTACTCCGCCAAGGGTAAGCATGTCACAAAGCTCCGCCTGAAGAAAGACAAACCGGACAAGGTCACGCTTGAGAAGTTGATCCTTGGTCCCACCGGCAAACTGCGGGCGCCAACCATTCGCATTGGCCGCACGTTGATGGTGGGGTATCACGAAGAGATGTACCTGAATCTGCTTGTGTAGCCGGCAACACTTGTCGGCGCTGTGACGGCTCGGTATATTGAATGTCAAGAGACCGACAAGTCGTCACATGGCCAAAGAACGAACATTCCCGCTCGAATTCGAATCACAGAAGCCAATCTATTTTCATCCGGCGGAGCCAACGACATTTGATTTTGATATCCTCGAGATCGGTCCCGGACGCGGTGACCTGTTTTTGTGGTGTGCGACCAACTGGCCCGAGAAGCGACTTGTCGGAATCGAGTTGAGTGGCTTCCGGTGCAAAAAACTGGCCCGGCGAGTCGAGAAGCGCGGCTTGACGAATGTACTGCTTATCAAGGGGAACGCGCGTGTGGTACTGCCGCGATACTTTGACAGGCCGATGTTCGAATGTATCTATGTCCTGTTTCCCGACCCCTGGCCGAAAGAACGCCACGCCTTCCATCGTCTGCTCAGTGTCGAGTTTCTCCATATTCTTGGAGACAGATTGAAACCCGATGGCCAGATCGTGGTCGCCACGGACTGGCAGCCGTACGCCGATTGGGTGGTTGCGAATGTGGGCGATATCCCGTCGCTTTGCAACGAGGGAACGCCATATGTCAGCGGCATGGGGTTACTTCCCAACAACGAACCGACACGGTTCGAACAGATGTGGCGCGATGAGGGGCGTGATATTTACTACCTGAGAATTCGGAAACAAGAATGACGAATCGTGTCGTGCCGGAGGCATGGTGTCGGACAGCCGTTTAGAAAACAGACTGTTCCTGCGTATCTTCAGTGGAGCCGTCATACTCGTGGCGTTGCTGGCAGCCGGCTTCCTGCTCGTGGGACCCTCACTTATCAAGACGTATCACGAAGGGGGCTCATTCGGCATATTCCCGCCAGACCCGAATCCGGACAAAGGGACGCTTGAGGAGTACGGTCATAAAATTGGCGTGCGGTTCTGGAGTAATATTGTCGCCGGCATTCCGCTTTCGCTGCTGATTATCTTTCTGCTTTATAAAGTCTACAAGCAGCTCCTGGGATCGGTCAAACCGTGGACGAAGCCCGATTTCCTCTTGGGCCAAACTGATGTGACATTGGGCCCTGTCTGGGCTGTGACCATTTATGCGCTCCTCACGCTCGTCTATTTCTACCCCTCGTTGAAATCGATCTCGACGGCCATGATCGGCCCGCCGGGAGACAACATGGCGTGCCTGTGGACCCTCGGATACGCAGGCAAACATCTTTTCGCGGACGGTATCAATTATGTCACCGATCTCTTTTACCCGGAAGGCAGTTCGTTCTACTTTCATGCCTGGTCGTTCTACAATCTCTTCCTTTTCAAAGCGCTCAGCGGCATTTTCGGTTCTGTCACATCCTATAATCTCCTGATTCTTCATTCATTTCCGGTGGCCGGCGTTGCAGCTTTTCTTCTGATCCGGTATCTGACCGATAACAGTTGGATGGCGCTCCTTGGAGGATTCCTGTTTGCATTCAATCCGGCCCATTTCGAGCGGGCACAGCATCATATGAATATCGCCACGATTCAGTTCCTGCCGCTCTTTGTGCTGTACTACATCAGGTCAGTACGAGAGCGTTCATGGCGACCACTCATTGCGGCTGCTGCCGCGCTGCTGCTAAACGCGCTGGCGGATTGGAACTACCTGCTGTTCGGTCTCTGGTTTATGCTTTTCGCCTACGTCTACCTCGCAATCCGTCGGCGCCGACTGTGGTTGTGGGACGTTGTTTGGAAATCCGGTTCCTTGATAGTCCTGACGCTCCTGGTGGTCTCTCCGTGGCTGATTCCGATGATCCGCCTGGCGGTGTCGGGTCCCGGCGTTGGCGCCGGAGGGCACAATCAATTCGTAGTCGACCTTCTGGGACTGGTAGCTCCTAATCCACACCATCTGCTCGGCGGCGTGCCTCTATTCGAGTATCTCAATAACACGTACACCGGCGTTCTAACGGAAAGTGTGGGCTACCTTGGACTAGTCGCGCTGGCGCTGGTGCTGTTTGCAGGACGCAAGCTCCTTGTGAACACCGCCAAATACCTGCTGGGAGCAGTAACGTTCCTTCTCATGTCATTCGGGGCACAGCCGCATTTCGCCGGGTATGCGGCTCCGGTCCTGGTGCCTGGGCGTTTGGTTCCAATGTTGCCGCTGCTGTCGAACAGCCGTGCGCCCGGTCGCAATATCGTGTTCGTGTATCTGTTCTGGAGCATCATTGTCTCGATGGCGGTAGGTTATGTCTGGAGGTCGATCAAGAACGGTCGGATGAGGACAACAATTGTCGTCGCGCTCGTTGCTCTACTGGCGGTCGACTATTTCAGCCTTAGCCGGGACGCGACTTCGGTACTGTTGCCCCCCTGCTATACAACTCTTCCGCGCGATGGGACACGGTACGGTCTGCTCGATCTGCCTGGCGGGTATGTGCAGACGGACAGGTACATGATGTATCAGGGACTGCACGGCATCCCTATTGTGCAGGGGTGGGTCTCCCGAAAGCCGAACCGCACCCTCATTGACACGCTCGACCTTGTCGATTTGGAGCATCAAAGAGAACAGCTTGTCTCAGCCGGGGTCCGCTACATAGTGGTGCACAAGATGTACCTTCCGGACTCGACCCTGAATGTCGATCTGTACCGTGCGACCTATCGCATCACCTATGAGGACAGTGCGAATATCGTGCTGCGCGTGGATTGATCGCACACCCCTTCTTTGCTACGTTACATCCCGGCTATCTGCAGCCAGCTTGGATATTCCACGCGGTATGGGACGGAGATCGTCGCTGTCTGACCCGGCGCAATAGTCAATGACCAGGTTGTGCGGCCGGTGTTGTCCGTCGATATGGCCTTAGGTGCGAATGCACCTAAGTTCACTTTCACACGGTTATCCGTACTGACAGGTATTGGTTCCTCGATCTCCACCGTCCGCGAGGCACGACCGCTGTTGGTAACCGTTATCACTACCACCTGCTGAACCCGTACTCGGTCGCCGACCTTGCTCCGCTTGAACTCTCGTATCTTGCGGTCTACTTTGACATTGTTGTCCGGGCCGAACGGCAAACTGAACGTATCACTGGGCACGATCATCTTGGCAAGTGGGACTTCACCAAGATAATTTGACTCGACAAACACTGAGATGTTACCCGGCATGAGCGGCGCTTCGTCCTGATTGGTCATCAGGACGCGTCGGAATGCTCCGGGCATGCCAATGGGCCGTGCAAAAAGCTGAACAGCACCTGCCAGACTATAGTCGGCAATGGTCGTGCGTACCGCCTTGCTGCCGGAGGGAACGGTCTCCTTGCGCTGAATCTTGAACACGGTGGTGTAAGCGCCGACGCCGAGGACAGAATAGGACCCCTTCGCTTCAATCGTGCTAGGGACCAAAGAGAGATTCGCTCCTACTCCGCCTGAACCTCCGAGCGGGTCGCCGATCGACACGCCGTCGACAATATACGACACTTCGCCTGCGCGGCCGCCGCCAATGTAGACTTTGCCCGATGCATCAGTCTGCACACCAGCCACCTGAGTGCGCAGTCTATCGATGGTCTGCAAAGGTCGTGGTTTGATCTCCTGTTGTGTAATTGTCGCTTGATTGGAAGTCACAAACTTGTCGATGATTTCTGTTCTGGCTTTGACTGTGATAGTCTTCGAGATATCGGGGTCAACTAACGAAAGATACCACGGGTCCGATTCCCTCGGACCGGCGCCGCGAGAGGGCGTGACGGTTGAGAGTGTAAGCTCCACATCGTTCCAGTCCTCGCCGGTTGTCTGCATCACCTCGGCGATGTACGATAGCGCGATCCAGTCACTATCGCCCATCAGTCGCGCCTGGTAGAGTGGTTTCCAGCTCGCCCCGGGCACCAAATATTCGAGTGTAAAGATGATCTTCCCTGCTTGTGAGAGGCGCAGGTCGACCTCGACCGTTCGCGTAGTCTTGTGCGGTGATGCTCTCAGTCTGCCAAGTTCAGCTTCCAACAGTCCGAGGCGCTTGTCGACGCTGTCGATAGCAGACTGGACGACACGGATGGAATCGTTAACCTCCTTGAACCGATCACCGACGAACCGGTAGGCCGCCTGCCAGTCGTCGACTTTGATGCCGCCTTTTGTGACTTCCTCTGCCATTTGGTCCCCCGCTCCCTGACTCAGCGCCCCGAGCAGTTTCTTCTGCTCCTGAAACGCCTCGACACGGTCCGCCAGGGCTCGACGCTCCTGGTCCCGCATAGTGACAATCCGGCGTTCGAGCTCAGCGATATTTGCCTGCGGTGCTTCGAGATGCTCCTCCGTACGGTGGCTCAGTCCGAGAAGCGTCACGCCGCTGAGACCCGTGGCCGAGGCGCGGAACGATGCTTCAGCCGCACGCGCCGGCAGGCCTTCCGTGATGAGCGTGTGTTCGCCAGCGTCGAGCTGCAGCTCGACCGAACGGGTTATACCGGCTCTGTCAGGGTAGACGGTTACGCTGGTGATCGGGGCATCGATCACTCGTGAGGAAGTAGAGGCGGTGAGTGGGGTGGTGAGGAGGGCCGTCGTCATGACGGCCGCCGCGATTCGCTGCGTGTACATGGCTTCCCCTCTTTGTTTGCCCGGATCGTGACGGTCCGGGACGATTCTCTTACACCATGACGACGCTGGCTGTGGCCAGAACGTGCAAAAGCAGGCAAGAACCAGACAAGAAAGAAAGGCCGGAGTCTATTCCCGCTCCGGCCAGACACAACGGCAGCTTAGGCCGTGCGCTCCCCTGGGATTCAGGAAACCCGCCGAAGCATCAGAAACCTGTTTGCATAACCGGCCGGACCGCATTACCTTGGGTTTCAATATGGAGTAAAGTCACCCCGCTCGGCCGATGCCGACGAACTCGCAAGGAGACCATGCTCATGTCAATGGACCAACAGACACAGCACCCTTCGAGCCGCAGCGAAGCAGCTGTCCCGCGCGACGCGTATGAGAATTACGAGCTCCCGGTCGAGGGATTCAAGGGGACCGCTGAGGAGATTGAGCGGCAGTGGTATGAGAAGTGCTACCTCGGCCGAGGTGACACGATCAAACAGCTCACCTGGCGTGCCGTTATAATGGGGTCGATTCTGGGTGCCCTCCTATCGCTGACCAACATTTACATAGGTCTCAAGGCCGGTTGGGGCTTCGGCGTGGCCATCACTGCCTGTATCCTCTCTTTTGCCATCTGGACCAGCTTCTACAAATTGAAACTCGCTAAAACCCAGATGACCATTCTGGAAAACAATTGCATGCAGTCCACCGCCAGCGCTGCCGGTTATTCGACCGGCGGTACGCTGGTTTCGGCCTTCGCCGCCTTCATCCTGTTGCACAATCAGACGCTTCCCTTTTCGCTCATGCTGGGCTGGGTTTTCTTCATCGCCGTTCTCGGTGTGACCATGGCGGTGCCGATGAAGAGGCAGATGATCAATGTCGAACAGCTCCGGTTTCCCAGTGGAATCGCGGCTGCGGAGACGTTGCGAGCACTTCACGCCACCGGCCAGAAAGGGATGCGATCCGCGCGTGCTCTGGGTATCGCCGGGCTCCTGGCGATGGTGAGCGCGTTCCTGACCGATGGCCTCAGGCTTATCAGCACACGTCTGGAGTCATTTCAATTGGCCAATCTGGCTGCTCGCTTCAGTACCTGGACGCTCGGAGAAGCGTGGATCGGCCGGACCGTCACGTTTGCCTGGGATCCGATCTTCATCGCCGCCGGCATGTTTGTGGGGATGCGAGTGGCCATCAGCATGTTTGTGGGTTCGGTGCTCTGCTGGATGATCTTCGTCCCCCTGGTGCAGACTTACGTACCTGAGGCCAGCGGGCTGACGGGATTTCGATCCATGGTCCAGTGGTCGCTTTGGGGCGGAACGGCCTGTATGGTAACCTCGGGCATTCTCTCCGTTTTCTTCCAGTGGAGGAGTGCATTGCGCGCCTTCCAAGGGCTGGGGGACATGCTGAAAAAGCGAGGTGGCAAGGCGAAGGACGAACTCGCCGCCATCGAGACGCCTGGCTCCTGGTTCCTCATCGGGCAGATCGTCGCGTTGGTCGCCTTGGCGCTTCTGGCGCATGCAACTTTCGCGATGCCCTATTGGCAGAGCTTTGTCGCCGTTCTCCTGAGCTTCGCATTGGCGTTGGTGGCCTGCCGGGTGACCGGTGAAACTGACACGACGCCTGTAGGAGCAATGGGCAAAATCACACAGCTTACGTTCGGCGGCCTCTCACCGGGTAACATGGATGTGAACCTGATGGCAGCCAACATCACTGCCGGAGCGGCAACTTCCTCGGCCGACCTGCTTACCGACCTCAAGAGCGGGTATCTTCTCGGGGCCCATCCGCGCAAACAGTTTATCGCGCAGTTTTCCGGCATCTTCATTGGCACGATCGTCACCGTCGTGGCGTTTCGCATGCTCGTTCCCAATGCCAGCGTGCTGGGCACGGATCAGTTTCCCGCTCCGGCCGCGCAGACCTGGAAAGGGGTCGCCGAAGCCATGGCAACAGGACTCAGCACCATGCATCCTGTGAAGGTATGGAGCATCGTGATTGGAGGCCTCGTCGGCCTCATCCTGCCGATTCTTTCCCGACTGTTTCCCAAACAACAGAAGTGGATTCCTTCGGCGGCGGGCATTGGACTGGCCTGGGTCTTCCAGTGGTTCTACGGCCTGCTTTTCTTCCTCGGTGCCCTGATCGGGTACGGCTGGGAGAAAAAAAATCCGAAGCAGTGCGAGGAATACATGTTCCCGGTGGCATCCGGCATCGTTGCCGGTGGGGCGCTCATGGGTGTTGTCCTGATTTTTTGGGAAAGCGGTTGGGAGATACTCAAGCAGTTCCTGGGATAGAAAGCGTCGGCGAAGCGCCCTGCTCAAAATGCGATGTTGGGCAGGGCTCGATCAATTCATCAGGATCAGGCACTGGGTGGTGGCAAAACTACCTGCCGACAGGCGGTCAAGGTGCTGACTTGTGGTGGAGGGGACTATGGCCGAGCGCCGGTGAGCATCTGTGTCATTTTCTCGATCTGATAGCCGGACCGCTCGGCCGCATCCAGCAGTATTCGACCGCTTCGGCGTGCGTATTGGGCGGCGAGGCCGGCAGAACTGACCGTTTCGAGGGCCTCAACGCGCGTCACCCATTGCAACGCTTCCACCAGCAACTCCAGCCGCTCTTTGTTCAGCCAGAGCACGTCCTGGTACCGATTCACCAGCAGATACTCGCGGACCACCGGATCAACGAGAGTCCTTTCCAGACGGTCGGCCATAAGGGATCCTGATGGAGATTCCAGCAGATCGCGGTGAGCCACTATAATTTGAACCAGAGTGCGGTCGACATAGGCCGCGTGATCATCCGCCAGCAACCCCTCGAACGCGCGCTGCACGACATTGAGAAGCCGCCATTCCTCGATGAGCCGACTCACGAACATTTCGGCAGGCGAGGAGTCGGCCTGCGATTGTAAAACATCCAAATGTCGAATGGTCAGCCATGCGATGAGGACATGCCGCAGCACGGTCTGAACACCTTGGACCTGAGACGCTTTCTTTGGGCCAGTCGCACGTTTACCTTGGCGGGCTTGGCCGGGGCCGAACAGTTCTTCCATCTCGGCGGTGAGGCGCGGCGTGTGCGATGATCGGCCTGCGGACACGCCCGAAAACGATAACGCGGCCGACAGGAAGTCCTCAAGCGCTGTCACAAAGCGGCTCCGGGCTGGCAAATCTCCGCCCGACAACTCCCGCAATGCTACCGCATTCATGACCTCGCGATACGGCTTGAGCACCGGCTCCAGCCGAAGTTCCCGGTGCGCCTCCTCGATATTCGGCACGCCTGCGCCACTGAGACGATACGCCAAATGAGCCCAGGAACCATCGGCGTCGTGGATCTCGCGGAAATCGAGGAAAGCATGACATTGATAGGCGTGCAGTTCAGCCCAGAGTCCTTCGTCAGCGATTTGGCGGCCGCTGCGGATATACTCCAGGCCGCATTGATAATCGCGAAACACGTAATAGCAGCCATCGGAACTATTCAGTGCCAGCGCTTCGGCCAGCGTCCGCCGCACCAGATTGGTAGTCTCTCCCTCGCCGATATTGATTGGCGTTGAAGTTTGCAGTCTTCCTCGCGTACTGTTGTATGCGTTGTTATAGAGAATAATCGCCCGTTCATCGCCGGAACGATTGGAATAGGCGAATACGTTTTCGTCGACCCAGCCATCAGGTGTGTTGAAATCATAGAATGCGAAGTTGGCCGCACCACTGAAGAGATGTCGGCGGCGCATCAGCGGAAATATCTGCGCCTCGTGGCGCCGCACCATATGCCAATCAACCTGTTCATCCCAGTATGACCGCCGGTATTCCATGCCGTATTTCTCGGTGAACCCTTCGATCTGGCCATGGCCGAACATCGGCAGCCCAGGCATGGTCACCAGCATCACGGCGACACCGTAGTACTTATCTTCCTTACCGAATTGATCGACTGCCGTCCGCTCGTCCGGGTTATTCATGAAGTTGACAAATCGCTTGAGCACCTCTGGGCTGAATTCGAGCACATTCTTGACAGTTGTGCGATACTTGGCATTCTCTTCCATCTTGAGCATGTTCATGAACGCACTGTTGTAGACCCGGTGCATCCCGAGCGTGCGGACGAAATATCCTTCCATGAGCCAGAACGCTTCGGCGAGAAGCAACGTCTCCGGCAACTCCTGCGCGATCCGGTCCACGACTTCGCGCCAGAATTCCTTCGGCATCTGCAGGTCAAACTGCTGCCGGGTCATGCCGTGCTCCGCGCGTGACGGAATAGCGCCGCCGTCCCCTGGCTGCGGAAACCAAAGGCGCTGATAATGCTTTTTGGCCAGGGTCATGGCGGCATCGAAGCGGATAATGGGAAACTGCCGCGCTACGTGGAGGATCGTCTGGATGACCGCTTCACGCACTTCCGGCAACAGATAGTTGAGTTGCGCCGTATCGTTCCAGGGCGTGCTGGTACCGTCGTTGCCGTGATAGATATAGCGAACGTCTCCGGTCCATTTGTCGATCCGTTTGAATACGACGGCGGCATCGCGATGCTGCCAATAGCCATCCTCTATCTGGAGACAGACCCGCTGGTCCAGGGAGAGGTCCACCCCGGTGTATTGGTAGACCGGAAACGGCGGATGGCCCTGTTGAACGAACCAATGCGGATGCTGGATCACCCACCGGGAATAGATGCCGACATGATTGGGGACCATGTCGCTGGCCAGCCTGATACCACGCTGCCACGCCCGGTGCTTCAGATTCTCAAACGCCGTCTCGCCGCCGAGATCGCCCGCTATAATATAGTCGTACAGTGAATACGCCGAGGCGGCCGCCTCCGGATTTCCCATGATCTGCTTGATCTTCTGTGATGCGGGCGAACGCTCCCATATCCCGATCAGCCACAGACCGGTGAATCCCCAGCGGGCGAGTTGGTCAAGCTCTTCATCGGGGACATCGCTGAGCAGCCGTATATCGCGCTGGTATTTTTTCGATAACTGAAACAACCACACATACACTGTCTTGGCTATGAGCACGACGTTAGACATCCAGTCGGCGTCGCGACTGAACGCTGCCGGCTCAGAATAACCGAGGTCGTAGCCGTATTGGTCGCGGTCGAAGCGCAGGGCTTCGATCTGCCCCGGCCCGAATCCGCGCATGAGACGCTCCTCTTCGAGAATGTCCACTGCCAGCAGTACCCGCTCCAGAAGTTCCATCGGCAGGAAATGCGCCCAATGCCGCCGGATAAAATCGAGCTGTCCTTCGAGGGAATCCGGGTACGCCCGTATGGGTGCGTACAAGCACTCGAAGAGGGTCATCCCGGTCGGGCCGAATGGCGGTTGCGTGGCAAAGAACGATTCAAGAGCCTGAATCAACGTCACGTTGGGAGATTCGGCCCGAAGATCGGCATCGTCGAACAGTGCACGGAACGGCCGGAACGCCGGGTTGGCCATGTCCAAATGAAGCAGTATCATCTCGCGAACGATCATATCGCGAGTAGACGTCACACCGAACGCATCGCGAAGGAAACCAGCTTCAGACTGTTTCTTATCGAGGACGCTTGACGGCGGGAACAGTCGCACAAAGGCTGGAGGGGGCTGGGTAATGATAGCCGAGCCCTTTTGCCTGCCGGTCCAGTCCATCCCACGGCCGATCACACCGGGCTGTTCCTCCCGAGAATACAACTCGATGATATATCGAAACACGTCGACAATGACATTCAGCGAGCTGAGTTGGCCGGCATGAAGCGGCGCCGGAACATGCGGCGTTTGGCTGCAACGTTCATTGAACCGATCGGCCAGCTGTCGCAACCGGAACAACTCATTGGCCTGAGTGGTCTCGGGCTCTGTCGTTAACACAGACGAGACGGCCAGCCAGTCCCAGGATTTCCTGGACAGATGGAACCCGAAGTGAGTGTAACTGCGGAGCAGTTTCTGAAGTTCTGCGCGGTCGGCGAGCATAGTGACGAATATCAGCCTGTGTCCATGACGCTAAATTACAACAACTATCAGTATACTCCATTGTCTCATGGAGCGCCAGAGAAAGGCAGACTTGTTGTGAATGGTAATCGGGGAGATTCTGGATGGTCATGGAGCCGGGCAACACCCCACGATATAAAACATCGGCCCGGACGATTCTCAAGGACCGGAGATTATCGGCGCATCGACTACTTCGGCGTCCAGACCCTCACAGTCATGTTCTCGCCAATGCCAGCGTGCCAGCTAACCCACGGCTTGTCGTTCGGGCCAAGGCAAATCTCCGGAGCGCGGGCAGAGAGATTTTCCTCCGAAATGAGTATCGGCGGTGACCAAAGGTTGCCGGAGAATTTCGTCAAATAAATACCCCATTGGCTGTGCCCGTCTTTCGATCTGCCGCTCCAGACGACCCACACTGAGCCATCGGAGACAATGGCTATGTGCGGAGTCTGGTTCTGGTGCGTTTCGGTACCTTCGCTCACCACGTACGGCGTCACCCACGTCTGGGCTTCGGAATCATACCTGCTCACCAGGATTCGCTGTCCCTTGCCGGCATACGTCTCCATGGAGTTTGAACTCCAGGTGGCCCACTGCGCACCGCGCGGGTCGAGGGCTGTAGACGGGTATTCGCCGATCTCGGAAGTCTCCACATTACCCGTCAGTTTCTGAGGTGTGGTCACGGGACCATCGAGCGGACCGCCGCAGGCGCACAAAGTCGATGGATAGTGCTGGTTCCACATTCCGAACGGGCGGCCGGATCGGTCGACCGCGAGCGAGAATCCCCAGGCATTGATATAGCCCATGTCGTCCCCATCCGGAATTACCGCAATATCCCTCGCCTTGCCGACAGTGCGTCCCGTGATCATGCAATATCTGGGATACCGAAGATTGGCTTTCCATTCTGACCAGGCGGCAACAACCTGACCCGCGCCGTTCGACGCAAGCGCCGGTGTGATCACTTCGTACGTCCCCGGACCACTCAGACGTATTTCATCGGATAGATGGTCGCCATCGAGAAACCGCCCATAAAGATGGTACCAGCCGTCCCGGTCACAGAGGTAAACAATAAGGAACGAACTGCCGTCCCACACGATCTGTGGGTTGTAGGCATCCGCTTCACCATCCTCGACAAGTCGGGTGCTGCCTTGGGAGTCTGCATTGGTCAGGGCGACGACAATATCACCCTGTTCCTCCCATGCGATGGCCGCGGTCCCGTCGGCACGGACAGCGATCGACGGCAGGCGGCAATTGCGATTGCCAAGGATCATGACCCGCCCATCGGGAGACTCGCGCCATGGCGACGATTTCGGCGAGTAGTCGTGATGAACAACCGGTCTAAGCAGATACGAAGGCACCGGACATACACCCCCCTCGCAATACCCCTTCAGATTCTCATATGCTACCGAAAGCGAGTCAGCAAAGCGCCACTTGCACCCGGGCTCTTTCGCAAATCGACCGTCAAGAAGCAGCTTCGGTTGAGTCGCAGTCGAATCGTAACGCCACACGCAGAAATCGACCCATCCCTCGTATACTATTCGCATGGTGCCGGCCGCATAGAGCTCGAACCTGACATATTTCTCTCGGTTATAGGGATTTGGGGCGACTGCCAACAACCCTGTCTCCTCTTTTGGGAAACTGTATGCCCCAAATCGAACAACGTCACTATCGAACGCGAACGGCAGCTCTTCGTGAGCTATGTGGTCGAACCGGAATTTCCGTGTCTCGCCCACGAATTCAAGATGGTGTTCGCAATCCTGCTCGGTGAGCTCGCACTCGTACTTCACATCAAACCCGTTCTTCTTGGTGAATCGCTCCTTATAGTAGTCATGAAGCCGGGTGGCATCATCCGGGATAACCGTGACGACCATTGGCGAACGGGCCTCAATCATATAGTTTTCCGCCATCTTCAATCCCGAAGCCAGCGTGACCGGCGGCGTGCCTGCCTCGGGCCACCACTCCGCAGCCCGCTGCTTGAACGTCACGCCGTAGTCATCCAAAAAACCCTTAAGGATCTGTTCGCCGTCCCTGAATGCCAGCATCGCTGGGTAGCCGTCGCGGTGATAGTCGTGAAGACTGACTGGGTACGTGAGCACGGATGTGGTATCACGGTAATACTTCATATAGGCATAAATATCTCGCTGCGGGCTGAACAGGCATTGCTGGACATTCATGCCACCGTGCACGGCATTCGTATGGAAGTAGTTGAGAGTGACGAACTCCCCCACCAACATGCAGTAACCGCAATAGCTCGGCGAGAACGGCTCAATCAGGGTGATGCTTCGATTGAGCTGTGACAGGTCGATTTGATTCCCCCACAGGTCCTCGGCTATTCCCGCAAGTCTCTTTCCCGACGTTTCGGGTCCGCTCCGCTTGCACACCAGGAGCAAGGCAGAAAGCGCAAGCACGATTGCTACTGTGCGTTTGATCTTCATCTCTCACCTCCGTGTCATGTACCAGCCTTAGCGACAGAAAGTGAACACTGTCACAACATAAGCCGACCGACGTTCTGATGCAATGACGAAAGAAAGGCAGGTTGGTCCGGGATGGGTCAGAGAGGTGTGTCAATCTACGGTGACAACGGCTGCGCCGGTGAACCTGCCTGACCGAAGGTCATCGAGCGCCCGGTTGGTGTCCGCAAGCGGGTAGGGATGCACCTCCGTGCGAATGGGCACCCGAGGCGCAAGCGCGAGAAACTCTTCACCGTCCTTACGCGTCAAGTTAGCCACTGATCGGATCACACGCTCTCCCCAAAGGATCGAATAGGGGAAAGACGGGATATCGCTCATATGGATGCCGGCACAGACAACCGTCCCTCCCTTGGCGGTTGCACGGAGCGCCACTGGCACCAGATCGCCCGCGGGAGCGAAGATGATTGCGGCATCGAGCGGTTGCGGCGGCATTTCTTCTGACGCCCCGGCCCAAGTTGCACCCAGCGATCGTGCAAATGTCTGACTGGCCATATCACCGTGTCGGGTGAAGGCGCAGACTTCTCGTTCCTGGAAGCGTGCCACCTGAATGATGATATGAGCAGCGGCTCCAAAACCGTAAAGCCCCAATCGATGAGCCTCACCAACCATACGAAGCGCCCGATACCCAATCAACCCGGCGCATAAGAGTGGCGCGGCCTGTAGATCGGTGAAACCCTCCGGAATCGGGAAACAGAATCGCTCGTCGGCCAGACAATACTCGGCGAAGCCGCCATCGATCTGATAACCGGTGTAGCGCGCGTTGTCGCAGAGATTTTCCCGACCGCTCAGGCAATAGCCACACTTGCCGCAACTTCCCCCCAGCCACGGGATCCCCACCCTATCCCCTATGCCGAAGCGAGCGGAACCGAAACCGATATCGACTACCGTACCCACGATCTGGTGACCAGGGACCAGCGGGAGCTTTGGTTCGGACAAATCGCCATCGACTACATGCAAATCAGTGCGACAGACGCCGCAGGCGTGAACCCGTACCTTCAACCGGCCACGACCAGGAACGGGGGCAGGCAACTCCATTAACTGCAATGGATTCCGCTGTCTCTGCAATACCATGGCTCGCATAATGCATCCACTCAAGCAACGACTAACTGTTCGTGTCTGACTCCAATGATCCTTGTTTCCTTAGCCGGCAGCAAGTTGAACTTCTGTCAAAACGTCGTGATTCTTCTTGACAGGCGGCACTCGATATGTTATGTTCGCATTGAAGACGAAAAACTCGTTGAGACCACACATAGCTTACAGCATATTATAGCCCCAACGTTATCGCATTTGTAACAAATACACGTTAACCTCTCAAAGCAGAGGAGTTATGTCTACGTGTAGTGTCCTTGGCATGGCAAGGAACAGACGTAGCAGGTCTGCCCACTCGATTCTCGCCGCTTTCATTGTCATTGTCATCACGGCGCAAGCAGGACAGACCGGTACGGCTATTCGCATCGGCAACGTCATCGATGTGCCGCTCGGAAGTTCGCTTGAGTTGCCGATCTCCCTGGATTCCATAGCGCCCGGAGTCCAGATCGCCGGATTTGACCTGTTGATCAAATTCGATGGTTACAACATGCGGGTCGACTCGGTGATTATGGGTCCGTTGTTGGCAGGGTGCGCATGGGAGTATTTCACGTATCGGCTGGGCATCGATGATTACTGTCCGTTTCCTCCCTGTCCAGAATCGCCGGTCAGCCTGCTGCGCATCGTCGCGCTTGCGGAGACCAACAATGGCGACATTCATCCATCATGCATGGCAAATACTCCGGGCGAATTGGCCCGTCTGCGAGTCAGCACCTCCAGTCACCCGGACAGGCTCTGTAATCTGATGCCGGTGCGCTTTTATTGGAAAGATTGCGGAGATAACATGGTTGCTCTTGCGACCACTTCTGATACCCTCCTGCTTTCGGACCGCGTCTATGAGTTTGGCATTCGCATCGATGACCCGCTCCAGCCGTTCCCATCCTACCAGGGCGCGCCGTCAAGGTGTGTTGGTCAGTTCGGAACGGTCGAACACGTCCGCGGGATAGATTACTACAACGGTTACTTCCAATTCGTCTGCCAAAATACTACGACCGATTATGTGACCGTAGCCCTCGGTCAAACGCGAAATGCAGCGAGGGGGCAGCAGGTCTCATTGCCTATAGACTTCCACCGGGGCCTTTCTTCAATGGAGACAGGCGGCTTTGACATGCTCGTCACCTATGACCCCACCGGCCTGGTTTTCCAAAGCGCCACGCCTGGCCCGCTTTTGCTGAACTGCGGTTGGGAGTATTTCACCTATACCGTTGGCGCCGATTCCAACTGCACCGGCGCGCCATGTCCGATACCGCTCGTACGGATAGTGGCTCTCGCGGAGATCAACAATGGTGATCTCCATCCTTCCTGCTGGCTCGACAGTACAGGAACCCTGGCCAGACTGCTCTTCATGGTGAGACAAGATTCAAGTGTGATTTGCGGCAAATTCCCAGTGGCGTTCCTCTGGAACGACTGCGGCGATAATCTCTTCTCAAGTCGGGCCGGCGACTCCGTCTTTTTCTCGAGATACGTTTTGGACGAAAACGGGTTTTCTATCACCCAGGACACCACATTGCCGACACGTTTCGGTGCACCGTCGAGTTGCATTGCCGGAAGCAGTGTGGCTCCGACGAGGTTTGTTGATTACGTCAACGGCTATGTGGCGGTCGAGTGTCACCCGCAGATCGACTACCGCGGGGACCTGAACCTGAACGGATTGGCGTATGAAATAGCCGATTGGGTACTGTTTTCAGAGTATTTCCAGATCGGCGACAGTGCTTTTACGATCAACCCACCGCTTCAACGCGCCACCTCCGATGTAACGCTCGACGGCCTCGAATTGACCATGCTCGATTACATTTATATGTACCGCATCCTCACCGGCCTGGCCGTCCCATGGAATGACACGACATACTTCATTGGCGACAGCATGTATGTCGATCAAGATGTCAATTCCCGCACGGTGACAATCACCGGTCCGGACTCCCTGGCCGGTTTGTACCTGAAGTTCCGTGGCAATGTCGTTCCATATTTCCCGATGGACTCCACGGATCTTGTCCGCTCGTCATTCTTTGACGGTCTCTTCACACGTATTCTCATCGGCCCTCAGATGTCCGGCATGGACACGACGCCGCTTTTCGCCACAGGCGTAGTGCTCACATATAACGGCTCCGGGGTTTTGGAAGAAGTGAGTGGGGCGGACTATACGAATACATACTATTCGCCGTTCTTGACTGCTAACAGTGACCCCCGAAATGCATCCGTACAAATAGGCCGTGTCAACGGCGTCGCTCTCGGGAGCCAAATCTCAATTCCTGTGACGCTCGGTGGAACCTGGCCGAATTTCGAATTTTCCGGCTTTGACCTATTACTGGAGTATGATGGAACGATCGCTGCGCTGACAGGTGTCACGGCGGGTCAGCTTCTCACTGACTGCCAGTGGGAGTATTTCACCTATCGTGTTGGACCCGGCATTGTTTGCGACAGCGTTTCGTGCCCAAGCCAAAGCGTCCGCTTGGTCAGCGTTGCCGATATCAATAACGGTGGAATCCACCCGACCTGCTATGCCGATACCATGGGCGTTCTGGCCAACTTGTCTTTCCAGATCGATACCAGTTCGGCATTCGCTTGCTTCCATGTCCCGGTGCGATTTGCCTGGGCGGATTGCGGGGACAACGTCTTCGCACTGAAAGACACGGACACGCTGGTGGCGTCACGCAAAGTGTATGATCTCTCGATGGGGTGGCCCACCGAAATTACCGGTGACGTGCCGCTACCTTCGGTACATGGCACACCGAGCAGTTGCATAGCCGGGTCAGTCCTACGAGGAATCGACTATTACAGTGGTGGCTTCGATATACGCTGCAACGATTCCATAGATGCCCGGGGCGATATCAATCTGAATGGTCTTGCATATGAGATTGCCGACTGGGTCACTTTCGTCAATTATTTTCTTCTCGGACCAGAGGCTTTCACAGTCAACCGGCACAGCCAAATTGCTGCCACAGATGTTAATGCCGACGGCTGGGCACTAACAGCAGCCGATCTGGAATATCTGCTGCGGGTAATGGTTGGGGATGCGCTGCCATATCCCAAGCTCTCAGTCGATTCCGGCAGTATCGCCACTATCGTTCAGGACACACTGAACTACACCGTTTCGCTTGATTATGCGGATAGTCTGGGAGCTCTATATCTTGTCTTTCTTGGCGAGATAGATCCGATCGATACCTTGGTAGGCGGTCTTTCAATCGGATCGGTAGCCGATTCAGGCGTGACCCGAGTATTGGTCAGTCCCTGGATCGGAGGCTCACCGGATGCGCAACTGTCCCACGTGGGTGCCGGCCTTTTGTTCAACTACTCCGGCGCCGGCCAGCTTGTCTTTGTTGACGCCACGTACGACGGTACTCAGGTGACACCGACCGATATTCGCGGCAGTGACGGTATCTGCTGCCGACACCGGGGTAACGTTGAAGGGTGGTTTGATCCTTCAGGTGTTGTCGATATCGGAGATCTGACAGAATTAATTGGCTTCCTGTTTGGACAGTCTCGAATGATTATTCCGTATTGCTGGGCCGAAGCCAATTGCGACGGATTGGGACAAGTTGATATCGCAGACATTTCGGCCCTGGTCGATTTTCTTTTCTTCGGCCAGGCCCTGCCCCCTTGCCAATGAGCGTTTGAACGAGCACCGCTGATTGGCGCAGCCCCGGTCGCAAGGCCGGGGCATTTTTTTTGCGTAGCTGTCGCCGGGCTGTTCACGGAAAGTACAATCAGAAGGTCAGCATTTTTTTCACAAAGAAATTGCGGTAGAATGGGCCTGACCGGTCGATAATTATCAGAAAGTACAATCATTGGGGTCCCCAAACAAACCTTCACGGTGGAGGATGACATGCACATCGCCAGGTCGTTTCGAAATCTGATTACTACCGGGGTCGCCGTTCTTATCATGGGCGGTTGTGGCGGAAGCAAAAAACCGACTGCTCCGCTCTCCAACTTTCAACCGGAGATCGTGAGTATCCAGGACAATTTCCAGTTCCAGGCAACCAACCTGGATAACGTCTCTGCAACTGTCCAGTATATGTGGGCGAACAGCGGAAATCGCGCGAGTATCGACCACTCATCGGCAGTGACAGCGGGTACGACTTCGGTAACGCTGTTCGACGCTAACGGAGCGCAGGTGTATACCAGCGGATTGCTGGCCAGTGGAACTCAACAGGCCGATTCGGGGGCCGCCGGCGACTGGCTTGTCCGCGTAATCCTTACCAACTGTAGCGGCACGCTCAATTTCAGAGCGCAGAAGCTGTAGACACTTCGATCAAAATCTCGTCTTCCGTGGTGATGCTGTCACACGTCCAGAGCCAGGATTCATCCGAATCCTGGCTTTTGTACACGTGCCAAACCATGTCCATTCGCCGACCCCACTCTCCATAGCGGTTATGGGAACCGAAACCTTTCTCAGCGTCTGACGTTCAAATATATGAAGGATTTGGACAGAATAGTCCGATCTGGTATATTGGTATCAGGTTCTTTGAAAACTGAGGTTTAGTCAAGACTCTCTTGAGACCTTGATGAACCTGTATTGCCGTATCGTCACCAACGCCGACTGCTAAACACCATGGTTGGGGACTGTTTGAAATGACACCCCTACCCCTCTCCCACTGGGTGAGGGTGGCGCGAAGCGACGGGTGAGGGGACTTTTTCAACCTCCCTTCGCAGGGTGAGGTTGTTTGCGGCATTGTCGTCGCAGCACTCACAGCCCGAGCTGACACAATACAAAAGCCATTGGGGGTGACAGGTTTCGACGGGTTTAGCGGGGGGTTGTTGGCGTGCCGGGGTAGTCTGGGTCCCCGTTACCAAACTGGACAAACACACAAATGGCGAACTTAACTACGCCATGGCTGCCTAACTCGCACAGAGTTTAGGCTAACAGCCCGTCGTGCCGGGTCTTTTGCCTTCAAGATTCGGACACGGCGTCGACAAAGAAGGCTCGGTGGTCGGGTGCCGTGACCGACCGCTTAAAATAAGCGGCTAGTCCGAGTCGTGGCCTGGCGTTCGGCAGCGATTCGGGCGAATAGATATAGATCGCCTACGCACGTAGAGGACGGCCTGACGTTACTCTCGGACGGGGGTTCGATTCCCCCCACCTCCATTAAGATTATAAGTTATTGTGTCACAATATAATATGATGATTCTCGGTTCGGTGACTCCACCTCCTACGATCCACTCTCGCCTCCCTTCTTGCTCATAGTCCAAGAATATCTGCCAAGAAGATTTGTCTTGACCGTTGACCTCAATTTGGGTTCATTTGTTCCGATAACAGTATCAGTTGTATCGGAAATAGAATCGGTATTTTGTGGATGCCCAGAAGAGTCAAAATCGATATTTCCCCTTTTGGGTCGGGCTCTGGTATCGGGGATGCGCTCTTTCCCAAGGTCCGGCGGAAAGTCCTGACTTTATTCCTCCTGAACCCAGAGAAGAGGTTTTACTTCAGAGAGGCCGTCCGGCTGCTGGGTGATACACCGGGATCTCTTCAGCGTGAGTTGAGATCGCTCACATCCGCCGGGATTCTCTTGATGGAACCAATTGGCATCCAGAAATTCTACCGCGCCAATCCCGAGTCTCCCGTCTTTGGCGAGCTCAAGGCAATCGCTGAGAAGACGTTTGGTGTAGCCGACATAATTCGCGACATCCTACGGGCAGAGAGCAAGGGACGAATCAAGATGGCGTGGATATATGGCTCCGTCGCCAAGGGCCACGACACAAGTTCAAGTGATATCGACCTCATGGTGATCGGTTCTCTGGACTTTCGAGAGTTGATCTCGATATTGAAACCGGTCGAAGAACAGATGCGGCGGCCGATCAATCCGACGCTGTATTCAGAAAGTGAGTTTCAGAAGAAGGTTCAAGACAAGAATCATTTTCTCTTGAACGTACTAGAATCCGACAAGTTATTCGTGCTGGGAAATGAGAATGACCTTACAAGATTGGCTCATTAGCGGCTGGTTGAAGCCGCATACGACGAGCCGGAAAGAAATAACTGATCTCCTTGCCAAGGTTGACCGAGACATTTCCGAGGCGGCCAAAGAAGAGATCACTCTCGACTGGCGGTTGGCGATTGCATATAACGCGTGCCTCGGCTGTGCGACGATCGCTCTTCGTGCGAGTGGCTACCGGATTCCCGGAGGAGCCGGTCAACATTACCGGACCATTCGATCGCTGCGATTTACAATCGACCCTGCCCCCGACATCATAGCGTCGTTGGAGGCAATAAGCAGAAAAAGAGCTATAGTCAGCTACGATGCGGCGGGCACCATTACGGAGGGCGAAGTAGGGGAAGCAATGCGTCTGTCACGAGAACTGCGAGATGCTCTTGCAACTTGGCTGAAAGCGAAGCATCCGGAACTGAATTAGCCAGGGATTACTGCTGTGAGTAGCTTGGAATCTGTCAAGGCAATCAAATCGCGAATAGCCGGGCTGAAACGGGGGCGGCGGTTTATCGATTACCACGAGTCAGGGCTGTATGCCCGTGAACTTGAGAGTCTGCTGGATGAGATCGACAGGGTAGCCGACAATCCGCGCCAGGGCGTTGAACTGGTGGCCGCCTTTATTCGAGCCGATAACGCGGTGCTCGGGCGTGCTGATGATTCGGACGGGTCGATCGGTGACGTGTATCGGATATTCGCCTGCGACAGTTTTATTCGTCATGCATCTCAGTGCGAAGACAAAGAATGGCTATATACCGTTCTGCTCAAGCTCTACGCGAATGATGAATACGGAGTTCGCAATTCGCTGATAGCTTCTGCCGCTGGTTTCCTGCCTGAATCGTTTCTTCGGCGCATGGTCGATGAGTTTTGGTCCATAGGCAAAAAAGAGACTGACGAATTCCGAAGATATCATTGGTATCTTCCAATTGAGGCGGTCGCAAAGCAGCTAAAAGATCCTGAGCTTTTCGAACGAGCCTGTCGCGCCAAATGGCCGGAAATACCGGTAGCAGGACACCTCGACATCGCGGAGGTGTATTTCGAATGCGGTTATCCGGTCGTTGCCCTTCAATGGTTGGACAAGGTTGCCTCCGATGAGACGTTTCAGCTTGATGAACGCGAAAGATTGCTCCTGAGAGTGTTGCTGGAGCTCGGTGATAAAGCCAGAGCTGAGGATGTTGCGTGGAGAGTGTTTCGCCGCTCGCGGAGCGAGGCGACATTGTCTTTGCTGTTAAGCGCCATTGACGAGACTGAACGCCATCGAGTAATCGATGATGAGGTCCAGGTGATAGCGGAATCTCCCAAGCTCGATTATGTTGACGCTGCTTTCCTGATAGAATTGGAGCGTTTTGACGATGCCGAGCGATATTTGATTGAGCGGTCGGTTCAGCTTAATGGGGATTATTACTACCAGTTGCTGCCTTGGGCAAAGACATTCGAGAAACAAGGAAGATTCCTCGTGGCCAGTAATCTCTATCGCGTTCTGCTTGAATCGATCCTTCGCCGCGCCAATTCGAAGTACTACACGTACGGTGTTCGTTATCTGTGTAAACTCGATGATCTGGCCCCGCTTGTCAGCGACTGGGGAGGATTGCCGGACCATAACGATTACAAGATCAACTTGCGGCTCGAACACAAACTGAAACGCAGTTTCTGGGCGCGATACGAGCCGTGACTTCCTAAACGTTCTCGGAAGTGCTCGGCGTGAAGCCGTCCACCATCTACCAGTGGACGCACGTTGGTATATTCCGCATTTCAAGCTGGGGCGGTTTGTCCGCTTCCGGAAAAGCGACGTCAACAAGTGGCTGGAATCGAAGGTCAAGAACGGGAGACCGGAGAGAGCCATTGAAATAGAGTGCTGAACCTAATATATTATTCTCAAATCCAGCAATAGAGAACAGTGTAGGCATTAACTACGGAATTCAGGGTATCCTAAGAATGAGAGTCTTCTGCACGTTTTGCTCGAAGGACAAGAGTGATGCATCAGGATTATTGCCAGCCATCGACAGATATTTAAGTGACAGGATACGAGGGGTACACGAGTGCGCGATTGCCGACAAAGTTGAATTGTTCATTTTGTCTGGTAAATATGGTCTTATTCATTGCGACACCAAGATCCCCTGGTACGACCAGTTTCTGAATGTCGACCAGCGACCGAAAATCATCCAGCAGGTGAAATGGCAATTAGCTGACTACAGCATCACACAGGTTACTTACTATACAAGGTTGCCGGAAGATGACCCACGCTACACGCCTTACAACAGAGTTATTGAAGAGGCGTGCCGCAGTTGTGACATCATCTTAGAGAAACGTTTTTGGATCAAATGATGTCAGTCCATTTTGTGCCAGATTTGTGCCAACTTGAATGAAAAACATGCTGATTTTCCAGTATCAAACAAAACCAAATAAAAGCTGGAATTCGCTGTGATTCAGAGAGTTATCGCATAAGTCGGTGACGGTCAAAAAGTTGCAAAACGGGCCTTTTTCGATTCCCCCCACCTCCAAATTATAACGAATTATCGCTCAATGACTTATTAAAGGGACGGGGGTACAATACCCCCGTCCGCCTTTCGTATCGTGATGTACTTCAGTTGCTTATGCCGTAGAGTGAGTTGCTGTCGTCGTCACACTCAACTGTTGACCCGGTCAATACATCGGCTATCTCCTCATTTGTCCTGCTCAACCCTTCATTTTGCGAAGAAATCGATGGCCGGGCGCGCTCGGTTTGCATCCTCTTGTGGGGCCCTTCTAACTCTTTCGCATGGAACCATTACCTGCTTTTTTGGTTCAAGTCTCGAATATCAATGCCCTGAACTATTGCGGAGTAAGCTCAATTCTGTTCGAAAAGTGGTTACATTTAGTCGTTGTTTCTGTCGATATCGCCTGTATCTTTGAGTCATGTTTGTAGGACGATTTGTGAAACCGTGGTCTGTAGCTCTCATCGTAATGTTGCTCGCAGCTGTTTCCCCTTTGCGTGGGATTAGCGTTCTATGTATCAGCGAAATGGGACACCTTGAGGTGGAGTTCGTCGGTTCGTCCTGCTGCGACCAGGAATCCGCACCACAAATTCCGAGTGCCCTTCTCGTTGAGGAATCAACAGACGATTGTGGTACCTGCGTAGATGTTTTCTTTTCCCAGGATGCTTCCCAAGCTTCACAACGCGGATTATCTGCACACTATGGCAATTCACTTTTCTCTACGATTTCAAGTGCTCCATTGCAGCTGACTGGCCTCCTCGGAGCGAATTGCTCCATGGAAATCAATCCCAGTAATGATTTCTCGATAGCCCCCCTAGCTAATAGTCAATTTCCCACTGTCATTCGCTGCTGATTTTCCAGACTAAGTTCTCGTGATTAGCCCCCGATCTGCTCCGGAGGCTTTGCTGTGCTCTATGGCACAGTGAACCACATCTTAGTTTGGAGAATTGTTGATGAGATTTCGAACAACATTGAATTTGATATTCATCGTACTTGGCGTATCTAGAGTGGCTCGCGCTCAGACAAGTTCAGATGCGCCGCCGCTTTTGCCCCCGGTGTATCATGAGAGCGGAGTTCAGGAGGACCTGGCCGCAGTTGGCGACTCGGTGATCAGTCTCAGGTCCGCCCTTCA
>JBFMDV010000005.1:300000-549989 GCA_040753875.1 Candidatus Zixiibacteriota bacterium
TTCCGGTGGCGCCGCAGGAATCGGTCGCCGACACGGTCACCACATACAGTCCACCGCTGGATACGGTCAGACAGACGGTCCCCTGCTGGGGATCGTACGTGCCGCCGGTAACGCTGACACGGTCTATGTTCCCGTCAAGATCGCTGATGCTTACCGGGAAGCAGAACTGGCGGGGATCACACACGGTGAAAGAGGTATCGTTGGGAAGCCGGATCACCGGTTTGCTGTTGGTCTGGATGCGAGCGATGAACTGGTGGCGTTTGATGACGCCGCAGGCAGTGGTGACTTCGACCGTGATATTATTCTGAATACAGCAGGAAGAATAGAAACAGACGGCCTGTTTGACGGGATCCCAACGGACTGCCGTACCGATTACGCGCACGGTGGCATTGGCCGGGACGCCGGTGATCGGGAAGCAGAGTGACTCCGGCTGGCACGAGAAGATGGTCGTGTCGCCGGGGCCGCCAAGGACAATGCTCTGGTCAGTGTTGACCGTGACTGTGGCCGTGTCTTTGGTGACAAGGCCGCAGGCATCAGTAACAGTTAGGATGATCTGATACGTGCCGCTGTCATAAGGCACGAAACAGACCTGGCCGTTGCTATAGCTGCCGCGATTGACGGTTGTTGAGACGATGTTGTTGTCCGGGTCGCTGACGAACACCGGCAGGCAGACATTGACCGGCGAGCAGAGGTAGACAGTAGTATCGCGGAGCTGGGAAACGACCGGCGCGCGGTTTTGTTGGACTGTGACGACGACAGTGTCGACAGCAGTGGCGCCGCAGCTATCAGTGGCGGTGAGGATTAACGTATACGCGCCGCTGCCTTCGGGGCTGAAGCACACCATGTCGTTGAGGTCGTCATATGTACCGATAGATGTCGTGACTGAGGCTAGGTTGTCATCGAAGGCGTCAACCGGTAGACAGATGGGTGCAGGAGCACAGGTGAATATGCTGGTGTCCTTGCCGAGCGTTACAACCGGTGGCTGATTTAGCATCACCGCCACAGACACGGAATCGATGGCAGTCAGGCCGCAATGATCGGTCACAGAAACACGGATGAGATGCTGTTCGTACTGAACAGCCTGGAAACAGACCTGTCCGGTTTCAGGGTTATAAGTTCCGCCTTCAGCGACGACGCTCACCACGTCATTGTCATCGTCACTAATGATCACCGGCACGCAAACCTGCTGAGCTTCACAGAAGAAAACAGTAGAGTCACTTCCCAGACTTACAGTCGGTGCATGGCCGCCGGTGACAGTCAGTACGGAATAACAGGTGTCGGCCTGGCTGCTGTCGGAGGCGATGATCTGGATCGAGTACTGTCCAGCGGACGTGATTGGCACACAGACCTGGCCGTTGGCGTACGTGCCGATTGGGCTTACCACGACTTGCGCATTGAAGGGGCTGATTGTCACCGGCAGGCAGACGGTGGTCGGCTCGGTCAAGCAGAGGAGTGTATCAACCGCGCCTCGACAGGTGACAGTGGGCGGGATATATTGATTCGCTTCGATCGTGAACTGGCAAGTATCAATGTTGCAGTCGCCTGAAGCGACGACGGTAAACGAGTACGAACCGGCAGCTTCAATATACACAACTGCCTCGCCGGTCAACTGATCGTACACGCCATTCGGCGACACTGTCACATTCGCTCCTGCCGGTGTCACCGGGACCGATACGCGGACTGAATCAGGGAAATCACCCGAGACGGGAATCACAGCCGGCGGGCAGGTGAGGTCAACAGTTGTCAGAGCTTCGTAAGTAACAAAGGCTGTATCCGCTATCTGCACGCCGCATTCGTCCGTGGCGATAAGAACAAGCGCATACGTACCGGGTTCAACCGGTGTGAATATAACATCGTTGCCGTCGAATGTCCCCTGTGAGATAGATACATTGTTCAGGTTGCCATCAGGGTCGACCGCACTGTAATGCAGGCGAACCTCAGGGATCGTACCACAATAGGCAATGGTCGTATCTGGACCAATAGATGCGTTCGGCGGCTGGTTCACAGCGGCATGAATAACAAACGAGCAACTATCGACATAGCAGCGGTTGGCGGCCGAGACCGTGACTGTGAAATCTCCGGCACCGTTGACCGGGACATGCACCGTTCCGTTATCCCACGTCCCGGATGGAGTGACCCGGATCGAACCGACATCGCCGGTGATGGCTACCGGTATATCGAGCGTATCAGGCAGGTTGCACAGGAAGACGCTGGTATCGGTCACGCCGCATGTCACGCTCAGAGTGCCGGTCATGCTTACCGGCACTACCAGCGTGCAGGTATCGGCATTACAGGCAGCGTTGGCAATAACGCGAATTGTATACAGGCCGGCCGTGTCGGCCGGGAAACAGATTTGCCCATCAGCATAGGTACCGAAATCGGGAATAACCTGAAGCGGGTTACCGTTGACGGCTATCGGCACGCAGATGGTTCCTGGGGCGCACAGGGCGAATTCCTCAGGCTGACCGCACAGAATCTCGACCGTCCCGCCGGCGCCGACAGACACGCGCGCGGTGTCTTCATCGAACGAGCCGCACGGGTCAGTGGCAGTCACGACAATCTGGTAGTCGCCAAACGTAGTCGGGGTGAAGCAGATGGTGTTGTTCTCGGCATTGTAGGTTCCAAGCGACGGCGCAATGGTCAGCCGGTTTCCATCCGGATCCCCGAACTGGATCGGCAGGCAGATCGGTGCGAGATCGCACTCCGTTAACATCGTATCGGTGGTAACAAAACTGACAGTCGGCGGACGGTTGACCGTAACGATGAAGATTTTCGTGGCCGTGGCGCGCCCGCCGCAGGAATCGGTGGCCGTCACGGTAACGGGATATGTGCCGGTGGCGGTTGCATTGACACAGACTACTTTGCGTGCGGCATCGTAGGTGCCGCCGGTGGCGGTGACATCCGCGACATTGTTATCGATATCAGTGATGGTCACGGGGAAACAGGCTTCACCCTGCTGACAGAGGGAGGCGCTGTCACCCGCGATGGAGACAGTTGGTTTAGTGTTGGTCTGGATGGTGGCGGTGAACGAGTAACGTTTCACCAGACCGCACGCAGTGGTGACCTCGACGGTGATGCTGTTCCGAATACAGCACTCAGAATAGAAACAGACACTCTGACGAGCGGCATCCCAGCGAAGCGCGGTGCCGATGACGCGGACAGTGGCGTCCTGCGGAATGCCATAGATCGGGAAACAAATGGTGTCGGGCGCACAGAGGAAGATCGTGGTATCACCGGGGCCGCTCAGCGTAAACTGGTCGGTGCGGATTCTTATATCAGCAGTGTCAATGGTGACGCCGCCGCAGGAATCGGTGGCGGTGAAAATATATCGGTAGAGGCCGCTGTCATAGGGTACGAAACAGATCTGGCCGTCGGCATAAGTACCATGATCAACCGAGACGCTCGCCAGGTTGCCATCCGGGTCACTGATCGGGACACTCACGCAGAGATTCTGCGGAGAACAAAGATAAATAGTGGTGTCCGGCGCAACGATGATCGGCGGACGGCTTAATCCCACGAAAACGTTCAACGTATCGGTGGCGGTCTGTCCGCAGGAGTCGGTGGCGGTTATAATCAGAGTGTAAAGGCCACTCCCCTCCGGCGTGAAGCAGACCTGGCCGGTCACCGGATTGTATTGTCCCAACGAGTTGGTGACCGAATAGAGGTCGTTGTCGGTGACGCTCACGGCATAACAAAGCTCTCCGGTGAAGCAACCGACCGTGTCGGCGGCTTTCTCGAATTGCACTCCCGGTTTAGGATTGAAGGTGGTGCTTACAAACGTGGTGTCAGCACCGGTCGCACCGCAGGAGTCGACAGCAGTGGTTATTACCCTATACGTGGACGCAGTATCGGCTACAAAGCAGACGGTCCCTGTCTCGGCGTTGTACACACCGATATTGGCGCTGATGGACACGATGTCGTTTTCAGGGTCGGTGATTGTCACCGGTACACAGATAGTATCAATGCCGCAAATCGCCTTGGCGAAGTCATCCGATGAAATTACGACCGGTGGCTGGCCGGGCATGACTTCGACAGTGAGCGTGTCGGAAACAGAGCGTTCGCACTGGTCGACCGCTGTGACGATGATTTCGTAAGTGCCGGATGTTTCCGGCGTGAAACAGAGGTCATTGGTGACTGGATTATAGGTACCTATGTTCGACGAAACCTGCAGGGAGCCATCGCCTGTGACAGTCACGTGATAACACTGCTGTCCAGTGGCGCAGACGAGAGTGTCTGAGACAAGTTCGAATTGTACTGCAGGCAGTGCGCGGAACTGGACGGTAATGACGGTGGTGTCGCTCGACGAAGCACCGCAAATGTCGGTGGCGGTGGTGACGATTGTGTACGCGCCGGCGGTGTCGGCGGTGAAACAGACCTGATTGCGGTTGGGATCAAACGTGCCGACGTTCGTCGTAACAACAAGCTGGTCGCCATCGATGTCCCCTGCCGTGGCGTTAAAGCAGATTATTTCCGGACTGCACAGCGTGGTCTGATAACCGGAGTCGGCGTTCATAACCGGTGCGTGATTGGGGACAACGGTAATATAGACGGTATCACGGAAGCATATCTGGTCGGGGCCGGGCGGGCAGTTGTCGGTCAGACAGAGCACAAACGGGTATGTGGCCGAATCGGGGCTGCCTGGCGTAAAACAGAGATGACCGGTCCGGTCATCGATCATATTGAAAGTTCCGAGTCCCTCAAGCAGAGTAATTTGAACCGGTCCGCCCTCCGGGTCGATGGCCGGAATATCGAGGCAGATCTCGCCGGTTGTGCAGAGATAAAAGGTTGAGTCGTGCAGAGTCAGGTATGGCGGCTGGTTGATGTAAACCGAATCGCGTATGAAGGCGGTATCGATACCGCACAGGTCAGCGACCGTCACGGTGAAATACGACACGCCCGAACTGGTTGGCGTGTAGGTTATGACACCGGTCGATGGATCAATCGTCCCGGGGCCGGAGATTTTTGCGAACGTCAGCGGGTCGTTTCCCGGGTCGGAGGCGACAACCGACAACTCACGAACTGCGGTCTCATAGCAAAGCTCTGCGGAAAAGTACTGGTCACTTGTTGTCGGAGGCAGGTTGATCTCGACCGTAATCGTCACCGTATCCTTGACGATATGGTTCTGCTTGTCCTTGAGCATCCAGATGAATCGATAGCTTCCCGCGCCCGGCGGCTGGAAACAGACAGTAGTCGTAAACTGATACGGGAATTTCTGCGGTGTGTAACTTATCGGGCCCTCGACCAGCGACAAGGTCAGCGTGTCGTAGGTATCCGGGTCGGTGGCGCTGATCTGGTAACACGACGAATCGCCGACACAGAGACGCCAGGTGGTATCGCCCGGCAGAATCAGGGTCGGATACCAGGTGGGATCAGCCTGCGCGACCGACGTGGTAACATCGGTCGAGATCGATTGTCCGGGGGATGGCGCCGCCACGACGAATTGCGGAAAAAACAAGCAAAGAAAAATTGTCGGAAATCTAAGGAAGGAGATCAACCGCTTCATCTTTCCTCCACACACGACCGGGCTGACCGCACGTTATCCCGCTGTCGGCGAAATCTATTGGCCGAGACGATGCCAAATGGAGTTGTTCGCAGGGAACTCCCCCTTTGGACTTGCAGGATTTACGATATGGGCTACCTTCAGGTCGGGTAAGACCACACTGCAGTAATCAGTAGCTGCTCTAAAATCTATCGAAACCATACAAATATACCGTTTTCCCCAGATTCGTCAAGTGGTTATGCCATTTCGAGCCAGTGTCGACGCAAGAATTGGGCCGAAACCCAGGCGGTTATCTCGTTGGCGTCTAAGGTGCTTTTCACGCCGTCACGGCCCATTTGGTCGGCCTGCTGCCCAAGCTGTGCAGAGTTCTGCGCATACTGGACCTAAGACTCCTCGGTGTATCGTTGGTGTAGACGTGGCTTTAGATGATTAGCTCCTCCGTTTGGGTTCGTTATGGTGCAGTAATTGAGCTAAGTACTTGGGAATCAACAACCGTTTTTGGGTTCGTTTTGTCATTTTTTGTTGCTCCGTCGTTGCCGTCCTACGGACACGCCGTGCGACGCTGACGGATTTTACCACAGACGGTGGCTATTCAGTTCTTTGTAGGTCAAGACCCCTTCAGGGGCTCAAACATGGGTGGGGGTCTTGACACCTCGGGTAACAAAACCCCCTCCTTCAGAATAGTTCTTTGTAGGTCAAGACCCCTTCAGGGGCTCAAACATGGGTGGGGGTCTTGACACCTCGGGTAACAAATCGTCAAAACCCCCTCCTTCAGAATAGCATCATCGAAGTTTTCACCTACAACTCGACGCCACGATGACAACTGGGCTGCCACGCCGCGGTTCGAGCCCTCTTGCGTCGGTTCGAGCCCCCTTGCGTCGGTTCGAGCCCTCTTGCGTCGGTTCGAGCCCCCTTGCGTCGGTTCGAGCCCCCTTGCGTCGGTTCGAGCGAAGTCGAGAACCGAACCCAGGCTAATCGCGTCTCGTCTGCGCTCGACGCGACGGAAAGTGGATACTTGAAGCAACTAATAAACTGCAAGAAAATTGGCAACGGCAGGGTGGCCCACCCGCTTGCGGGTGGGTTTGTGTCGGAGGGTAACCCGGTAACACACCTATTCAGGCGTGATCTCAGACTTGCCCCGTAACCCCATCGATACTGGTACCTCCACTTTCCCCACTAAATCCCGGCAGATTCCGATTCCCTCCCCATTGATAAATAAGGGAGTTACTATGCCTGCCAGTCAAAAACAGACCCGCGCCAATCGGCGCAACGCCAACAAATCCACCGGCCCCAAAACCGACGAAGGGAAAGCCGTCGCCGGCCGGAACGCCGTCAAACACGGCCACTACGCGAATACCGTCGTCATCACCTCCCCACAGATCACCGAGGATCAGGCCGAATACGATCGCCTGTTGGCCGATATCACCCGGGAACTCAAACCGGAAACGCCGCTTCAGGAGCATTTTGTCTGCAAGATCGCCAACTGTCTCTGGCGCTCCCGGCGTGCTGCCACCGCCGAAACCGCCGAAATCACTGCCCAACTCGCCAAGGTCGATACGGAGATCGAGCAAGACGCCGAGTGGAGAGCCCGATGGCGCGGCGACGACACCTATCCCGGCATTGAAGACCTCGGCGAAACCGAGCGCGCCGCCCGCGACATCACCCTACATCAGCGCCTCATCCCCGAGGACAAAGCCGCCTACAACATTCTCCGATACGAAATGCGGCTCGACAGGCAGCTCACTCGCGCCTATCACATGTTTCTGCACCTGAAACAGCGACACCGCGTCGCCGCGCGACGACGTCTCGCACGCACGCGAAAACTCGCCGCCTCGCGTAAGTTGCTGCGCCCCAAGCTGCGTGCGGGTCGCGCACGGGCCGTCCGACCTCCCGAGATTTCCTCCAAGCCAATGGACAACATTGACATTCACGAACGTGTCGTATCCGAACGCGACATGTTGGCGATGTCTAACTCCGTATCCGCCAATTCGGTAACACCCCATTTCACGTGTCTTGACAAAAATGAAAATGACGAAACGAACCCAATTGGCAGCCGGTTCTTTGTAGGTCAAGACCCCTTCAGGGGCTCAAACATGGGTGGGGGTCTTGACACCTCGGGTAACAAAACCCCCTCCTTCAGAATAGCATCATCGAAGTTTTCACTTACAACTCGACGCCACGATGACAACTGGGCTGCCACGCCGTCGGTTCGAGCCGCCTTGCGTCGGTTCGAGCCCCCTTGCGTCGGTTCGAGCCCCCTTGCGTCGGTTCGAGCGAAGTCGAGAACCGAACCCAGCCCAATCGCGTCTCGTCTGCGCTCGACACGACGGAAAGAACGATGTGACTTGTAGCAATGAGACGACCTTGTGTGGACATTCTGAAGTGCGTTGAGGGCCTGTATTGTTCGTTGTGGCGGGTCAGGTCTTGCAGCCGCAAGTTTCATCATCGCCGCACTTCGACTCGCTCAATGCGACGACGACAGAGCGCACTTGCACTGAAGCGCGGCCGTATGACCCGCCACTTTTTCAGCAGTCCCTTTATAGAGTGGGATTGGTGCATTTCGCGCCACGACGAGGAATCTGACCATCGACATGTGTCATTCCCGCGCACGCAGGAACCCAGCCGCAGCCAACCCCTGGATTCCCGTTTTGTTGTTCCGGCAGTTCTTGCTCGCCCGAGACGAACAGAGATTTGCCATTACATTTCCGCACGCGCTGTCGAGGGCGAGTGTGAACTGCCGGTCAATGACCAGCCACCTATTCGGTCGGGGCATCAATTTACACCTGATATGTATGTCACCAACTATAGGCTGCAGGTCACACAACACCTTCGGCTGGGGTCGCTCATCCGGCAGGTGGCCCACCCGTTCGCGGGTGGGTTCGTGTCGGGTGACGCCCGACCGCACTACTGAATTCGTTAGTGCCGAGATAGACTGATATGGGAGAAGGAGAATGTGCTGGACCCAGCCTTAGGCTGGGATACAACTGGAAAGTGTGACCCTCGCGACGAATGCGGGCGCAATCCGGTCACACCAACCCCCCCCCTTGACAAAATAGGCCATAATTGCCTTCTTTCTCGGCAAGTAGAGATCGAAACAGTCATAAGGAGACCAGCATGGCCAAGAGCGCCGCCAGGAGTGTCACCAAATCCGCCGCCAGGCCGATCCAGAAGCCGGACATCAAAACCGGCTCGAAAAAGACAATCGATGTCCTGCTCGAAGAGAATCGCTTATTCAAGCCTTCCCCCGCTTTCATCAAACAAGCCAATCTGAATCACGGCTCGATTCTTAAGGCGGCTGAGGCGGACCCGGTCAAGTTCTGGGAGAGCATGGCGTCTGAGCTGGTCTGGAAGAAGAAATGGTCCAAGGCGCTTGATTGGAATCCACCGGATGCGAAGTGGTTCGTGGGGGGAAAACTGAACGTGACCGAATCCTGTCTCGACCGTCATATCAACGAGGGAACCGGGTGCCGTCGGAACAAAGCGGCGCTTATTTGGGAAGGGGAACCGGGTGACAAGCGTGTGCTCACCTATTTCGAACTCTGGCGCCAGGTGAACAAATTCGCCAACGTGTTGAAGAAGCTCGGTGTGAAAAAAGGGGACCGGGTCGCGATCTACCTTCCGCTCATTCCGGAACTAGTGATTTCCACTCTGGCGTGTGCGCGGATTGGGGCGGTGCATTCGGTGGTATTCGGCGGCTTCTCCCCTGAAGCGCTGCGGGAGCGAATCAACGATGCGCAAGCCAAAGTGCTGATCACCGCCGACGGCAGCTACAGGAGGGGACAGATTATTCCGCTCAAGCACGACGCCGATGTGGCACTCGCGGATTGTCCGACGATTGAGCATTGCATCATAGTCAAGCGGGGTGACTTTTTACTGCGCGTGAAAGAGGGACGGGACCACTGGTATCACCGCCATATGCAGGAAGCGGAGAATTACTGTCCACCGGTCTATATGGATGCCGAGGACCCACTGTTTATCCTGTACACATCGGGAACGACCGGCAAACCGAAAGGGATCGTGCATACATGCGGCGGCTATATGACTGGCGTCTATGCGACCAGCAAATATGTGTTCGATATGAAGAACGAAGACGTGTTCTGGTGCACGGCGGATATTGGCTGGGTGACGGGGCACTCGTACGTGGTGTATGGACCGTTGGCGAATGGCGCGACACAGGTAATCTATGAGGGAGCGCCGGACTGGCCGGACCAGGATCGATTTTGGCAGATAGTGGAAGATTATGGAGTGTCAGTCTTCTACACGGCGCCGACGGCAATCCGCGCGTTCATGAAATGGGGGCGGCAGTGGCCGGACAAGCATGACCTGAGTACGCTCCGCCTTCTCGGTTCGGTTGGCGAGCCGATCAATCCGGAAGCCTGGATGTGGTATCATGACGTTATCGGTAAAGAGAAGTGCCCCATCGTTGATACCTGGTGGCAGACCGAGACCGGGCATATCCTGATTACACCGATACCGGGGGTAACATCGACAAAACCGGGTTCGGCGACGCGCCCGTTCCCGGGAATCAGCGCGGCGATTCTCGACGAAAAAGGAAACGAGATCAAGGAAGGGGGCGGTTTCCTGGCGATCACCAAACCGTGGCCCGGCATGCTTCGGGGAATCTGGGGAGACCGCCAGCGGTATGTCGACACTTATTGGACCAAGTGGCCGGGGGTCTATTTCCCCGGCGATGGGGCCAAGGTTGATAAGGACGGCTATTTCTGGATACTGGGGCGGGTTGACGATGTGATCAACACCGCCGGACACCGCATTTCGACGATGGAGGTGGAGTCGGCGCTGGTGGAGCACCAGGCAGTCGCCGAAGCGGCGGTAGTAGGTGTGCCGCACGAGCTAAAGGGAGAAGGACTGGTGGCGTTTGTGACGGTCGGGTCGGCGATCAAACCGGACGACCGGCTGAATTCGCAGCTCAAAGATCATGTGGTGCGCAAAATCGGGGCGTTAGCGAAGCCCGAGAAGATCATCTTTGCGTCAGATTTGCCGAAGACCCGCTCGGGGAAGATCATGCGACGGCTGCTTCGCGACGTGGCCACCGGCAAGGTGCTGGGGGATACAACCACGTTATCCGATCCTGAAGTAGTGGCGCGCATCAAGCGGCGGTACGAAGAGGATTGACCTGGTTTGAAAATTCCACACTGGGAGACGGGCATCCAGAACAAGGGCTGTCCCAAGAGTCGCTAAGCCAGTTGCGTCAGGTCACAACCCCGACTTCGTCGAGGTTAGGACCCGACGCAACTTCGTCAAAATTCCACGCAGTGAGGCGGGCAGCCAATACAGGTGGCCCGTTTCTCTATTGGACGACTTGATACGGAATGAAAAACCCGCGGATGAACTTCTTGTCCTGCGTCTCGAAGAAGGTCTGGACGAAAATGACACTGAATCGGCGAGGGACACCACTCGGCGTCTGCAGTGTGTCGACAAAGCTGTTGGTGCCGAGGCGGTTCATTGAGAACTGGCGATAACGGTCGATTCCTGGTGCAGTATACAGATGGAAATACTCGAGGTTGTTACTGCCCCTCTTTTTCGCTTCAAGGACAAGCTTTGAAGCGGCGGTGACCGTATCCAGGGACTGCAGACGAGTGAATCTCGGCAAATAGACTTTCAAGATAGTATCTATAAGCGTATCCTGATACGAGAACGACTCGGCCTCGATGACCGATTGGTCCGGCTTGGTGACCGTGAAAATCGGAACGGGGTCAAGCTCGCCAATACCGTTGTACCCCCACAGGAGCCAACCGACAAAATCATTACTGTCATCACCCAACTTGAGGAACGCGCCGTATCGTCGAATCTCTCGGTCCTGGACCACGGTATCGGTTTCAACGCCCGCGACTATGCGCGAGCGCTTCACGGTTAAAACGTCCTTCTGTACCAAAACAGCTTCACGCAGAAGCCCGAAATGCTCATAGATTTCTTCGCCGTTTCCAAGAAATACGTCGTACTCACGAGTCCTCGAAAGGAGCGAGTCCCGATAGTCGGCGGTGTCGGGATAAATCTTGTATGCCTCCGGCAACACCAGGCTGTCGGCGCCAAATAGAAGCTTACCTTCATAAGTCTCCTGCGCGTAGCGGATGATCTCCTCGACATCATTGACATGCGGAACATCCTTCTCCTTACACGCCAGGAGCAGAGCCAGCAGGGCCAACAGAAGCCACACCGGCCAAATCAGTATGGACAAGCGGATATTGTTCTTAGCGGCGTTTGCGTTGTTTGGCATGCTTGAGCTCGTTCTTCAAGGTGGTGACTTCATCTCGGATCAGGATGGCGGTTTCAAAATCCAGATTCTCCGCTGATTTTTTCATCGCTCGCATCATAAACGCCAGTTGATCCTCACTCGACATCAACTCGAAATGCTCGGGCTTCTCGAACCTGGCCTCTTCGACTGTCTTGCTGTCCGCAAACGCGGTTGAGCGGATGATCTCATCGCGGGTTTTGTAGATCGTCTCCGGGTCGATTCCGTGCGCTTCATTGTAGGTCAGTTGCTTGGCGCGGCGGCGATTGGTCTCCTCGATCGCCTTACGCATCGAGTCGGTCACTTTGTCGGCATAGAAAATGACGGCGCCGTTCTTGTTGCGGGCCGCCCGTCCCGCTACCTGTACAAGCGACCGTTCGGACCGAAGAAAACCCTCTTTGTCGGCATCGAGCACCGCGACCAGCGAAACCTCAGGCAGGTCGAGTCCCTCTCTGAGCAGATTGACGCCGATCAGGACATCGAACTCAGCCAAGCGGAGGTCTCTGATGATGGAGGTTCGGTCTATGGAATCGATCTCACTGTGGAGATACCGCACCCGGATGCCCATGCGAGACATGTAGTCGGTGAGGTCCTCGGCCATCCGCTTGGTCAGGGTGGTGGCGAGCACCCTTTCCCCCTGTGCCACACGCTTCCGCACTTGCTCCAGCAGATCATCAACCTGGGTGCGAAGTGCTCTCACCTCGATCACCGGGTCCAGCAATCCGGTGGGGCGAATGACCTGTTCGACTACTACCCCCTCACATTTTTCCAGTTCGTATTCAGCTGGCGTGGCGGAAACGTAGATACGTTTCTGAAGCAGATTATCGAACTCCTCGAAAAAGAGCGGTCGATTATCCAGCGCTGATGGCAACCGGAACCCATGCTCTACCAAGACCTCTTTGCGGCTTCGGTCACCCGCAAACATGCCTCGCGCCTGCGGAATCGACTGGTGGGACTCATCGATGATAGTCAGGAAATCATCGGGGAAAAAGTCGATCAGCGTCTTGGGCCGTTCCCCCGGCTGACGTCCGGTGAGATAGCGCGAGTAGTTTTCGACCCCGGTGCAGTAGCCGACTTCTTTGAGCATTTCCAGATCGTAGCGGGTTCGCATCTCCAGCCGCTGGGCTTCGAGGAGCTTATCGAGCGAGCGAAAAAGCTCCAGACGTTCCTTAAGCTCTTGTTCGATCTGGACAATTGCGCCTTGAAGAGTCGGTTTGGAGGTGACGAAGTGCTTGGCCGGATAGATGGCCACTTTGTGCCGTTCAGCGAGAATCTCCCCCGTCAATGGGTCAATCTCGGAGATACGTTCGATGGTATCACCGAACAGCTCGACACGCAGCGCTGTCTCGCGATAGGCCGGGATGAGCTCGATGGTGTCGCCGCGAACGCGGAAATTGCCACGCGAAAAGTCAATATCGTTGCGGTTGTAGTGGATGTCGATCAGATTGCGAATGAGCTGGTCACGGTCGATATCGGTGCCGACCTGCAGGAACAGGAGTTGCGCCTTGTATTCCTCAGGCGAGCCCAAACCGTAGATGCAAGAGACTGAAGCAACTATGATCACATCATCGCGCTCGAGGAGCGAAGCGGTGGCCCGGAGGCGGAGGCGGTCGATGTCCTCATTCATCTGCGTATCTTTTTCGATGTACGTATCGGTGGTAGGCAGGTAGGCCTCGGGCTGGTAATAGTCATAATAGCTGATAAAAAACTCGACGGCGTTTTTCGGGAAGAACGCTTTCAACTCTCCATAAAGCTGCGCCGCGAGAGTCTTGTTGTGGGACATGACCAGAGTGGGGCGCCCGTGACGGGCGATAACGTTGGCAATAGTGAAGGTCTTGCCGGAGCCGGTCACGCCGAGAAGGGTCTGATGGGTGCGTCCCTGAACCAGACCGGCAGTGAGTTCATCAATCGCCTGTGGTTGGTCCCCCTTGGGCTCGAAACCGGCATGCAGTTCGAAATGGGCCTTTGACCCTGTGTTCAATCCGCGAGTATCCGTGTGCATAGGTCTGTGTATCTGACGTTCGTCGTACCCAATATAACTGAAACAATCGACCGCACAATCGCGTTCGCTTGCGGCAGACCCAGAAGTGACCTGGTGTTCAAACGGGAACTATCCGTACCAACGCGGGTGTAACTCTTTGAATGGCTTAGCACGAGCGGAAAAAAGACCTTGACTTTGCCCGCCGAAAACATAGCTTAGGCGGCTCAAATATAATGGCTCGTATGGCAGAATCGTCGTCAGGAGGAAAATTGATGTACGCGATATTTCGGTTGGCCGGGTTTCAGTTCCGAGCGGAGGAAGGAGAAGTTCTCCGGGTACCCGCAAAACTTCAGACCACCGGGGATCATGTGGAGATCTCCGACATCCTGTTGGTCAAGAGCTCGGACCACGCGCTGGTGGGGACGCCGTTCGTGAGCGGCGCCAAAATCGAGGCGGCGTTGATCGGACGGGGCAAGGGTGAGAAAGTGCACGGCTACAAGTACAAACGGCGTACCAAAGCCCGCAAAGCGCTGGGGCATCGGCAGGATTATTCGGAACTCAAGATTCAGAAGATCGTCGCTCCGAAAAATTGACGCACAGGCAGACGAGAGTGAACACGAGAGCAGGGACTGCTCTAATAGTCTGGCTGGCCATGATGGCGTTCGGCATCGTGGTCACTGCTCAGGAATCACTGAATGTCACCGACGTAGAGGTGGTAGGCAATCGCGTTGCCACCTCTTCCCTTGTCATGGGGGTGTCCTCGATTGACAAGGGGAGCCCCCTCACACCCGCTTCAGTTCAGGAGACAATCCGCCGGCTGTACAGACTTGGAGTCTTTGAGAGCGTGGCAGTCGAAGCGGAGCGGACCGCGGGCGGCGTCAAGGTCTTTATAGTCGTCAAGGAGCTTCCCAAGCTCGCCGGTCTGGAGTTTTCCGGCAACAAAGAGTTCAAGAGCAAGGAGCTTCAGGAAAAACTGAAGCTCGGTGTCGGGGGATACATCTCTCCGTACCTCATCGCCGTCAAGAAACAGGAAATCGTCAAAGCGTACGCCGACAAGGGGTATTTCCGCACCGAGGTTTCCTCCAGCCTCAACTACAGCGCCGATTCCTCCGAAGCAGTGCTGACCTATCGTATCGACGAACGCTCCAAGGTCAAAGTCGAGCAGGTGATCATGACCGGCAATGTGCGGGTGAAGGCGAGCGACCTGATCGGCAAGATGAGAAATCGAAAACGCGGCTTCCTTAAGAGTTCCACGTTCGTGGAGGAGAAATACGAAGAGGATCTGCGGAAGGTGGCTGACGAGTATCACAAGAAGGGGTACATCGACGCCTATATCGTATCCGACTCGACCCGCATCGACAGTACGACCAATCGCATGAAGATATACCTCGACGTGTACGAAGGGCCCCTGTATTACTTCGGCAAGGCTGAGTTCAAGAACAACGAGGCGCTGAAGACCGACGTGCTGCGAAAAAAACTCAAGTTCAAAGAGGACGATATTTTCAACGCCGAAGTGTACGAGAAATCGCTCTACGAACTGTACACGGCGTATCAGGATATCGGCCATCTGCATGTACGGGTGAACGACGAGCGAACCACGCGCACAGACTCGATCGTCGACATCGCCTATGATATCGCCGAGGGGCTCCCCTCGCATATCAACCTGGTCAAGATCGTCGGCAACTCCAAGACCAAGGACCGCGTGATCCGCCGCGAGTTGTCGGTGCTTCCCGGACAGGTGTTCAACCGGGCGCTGCTCATACGTTCGGTGCGCGATGTCATGGCGCTCAACTTCTTCTCCAACGTCGAGCCGGTGCCGATCGACCTGCCGAACGGCGATGTCGACCTTGAGGTCAAAGTGGACGAAAAGCAGACCGGGCAGATCTCGGCCGGAGCGGGATACAACAGCCAGGATAAACTGGTTGGGACCCTGGGGATGGGGATACCGAATTTAGGCGGCAACGGCCAGAATCTCACGTTCAATATCGAGTTCGGCAAGAACCGCAATTCGTTCTCGCTGTCGTTCACCGAGCCCTGGTTATTCGGCAAACCGACCCTGCTCGGGTCCGACGCTTACCTGGCCAACCGTCGGTGGTACGACGAGTACACCGAGGGACGACAGGGTGGGTCGGTGCGATTGGGACGACGTCTCAGCTGGCCGGACAACTACTTCCGCGCCTATGCGGCGTTCCGGCTGGAACGGAACAGATTCTATGATTTCAGCGATGCCTTTGATACCAACAACCGCTTCAAATCGTATTACTACAAGGACAGCGACAGCAGCGGCGCGTACAGTTCCGCCGATTCGCTTGTGACGACGCACACGTATGGCGCGTATCCGGGTTCTGTCCTGGCGTACAACGAGGACTGGAATACGGCATCACGGCTCTCGCTGACCATCACGCGAGATTCCCGAAACCTTCCGGAGTTCGCGACCAAGGGCTCAGAGGTTTCGTACACCTTCGAGAACACGGGTGGACTGCTGGGTGGGTTCTGGCACTATCAGAAACACCAGTTGTCGCTGTCCAAGTTCGTGCCGCTTATCGGCAACACGGTCGCGCTGGCGGCACGCGTGCAATATGCGATGCTCACCGCCCCCGACGGCGACAGCCGGATTCTGGTATCGGATCGATTTTCACCCGGCGGCACGGCGTACGACGGGATCGTTCGCGGCTACGACGACGGTATCCTTACTCCGGACTCGGTCGTGGCCCAATCCGACAGCATACTCTGGTACAACGATCCGAATCCGGACACCCTCACTGACACCGCCCAGTTGGTTTCATACAACCCGTACACGACCCGGGTGCGCGGCAAGTACATGCTGGTGACGAATCTCGAACTGCAATTCGCCATTGCCAAACAGCAGTTTTATGGATTATTGTTCTTCGATGCCGGAAACTCGTGGCTGCGCCGGACCGATATCAAACCGCTCACGGATCTCTACCGGGGGGTTGGGTTCGGTTTCAGAGTAGTGGTGCCGGGTATAGGCACGATCGGCTTCGATTTCGGGTATCCGCTTGATAAATATCGACACCAAAAGCAGAGCTGGAAACCGCACTTCCAGATCGGGACGACTTTCAGATAATGATGTTCAGTAGAGGAGATAGAGTAATGCTGAGAATGAGACACGCGTTGATCCTGCTGTTTACACTGGCCCTGATGGCCTCCCTGGCGGGCACCGCAGGCGCCCAGGCGACCAAGATCGGCTTTGTCAAGGATGAGGAGATCAAACAGGGTTACAAGGCCTGGACCAAAGCACAGGAGCAGTGGGAACTGGAACGGAAGACTTGGGACGAACAGGCTCAGACCATGCAGACAGAACTCCAGGAACTCGTGGACCAGTACGACAAGCAGAAGCTGATTCTCTCTGACGACAAGAAGAAGGAGAAGGAAGCCGCGATCCGGGCCAAGCAGGAGGCGCTTGATGCTTTTACCAAGCAGATCTATGGTCCCGGCGGCACGGCCGAACGGAAGCAGCAGGAACTGATCGGCCCGCTCCTCGAGAAGGTCTCCAAGGCCATTGAGGCCGTGGCGGTCGAAGGGGGGTTTGACGTGATATTCACCATGCAGAGCGGTCTGGGATATATCAAGGAGACGTATGACGTGACCGCCAAGGTGCTGGAGCAACTTGACAAACTCGAGCAATAGTCCCGGCTACACGCTGGCTGCCCTTGCGACTGCCGTTGGTGCAGAACTTCACGGAGACGGCGCCATAGTCATTACCGGCGCCGCTCCGATCGAAACCGCCGGCGCCGATGATATCTGCTTCGTGGCCAACCCCGCCTACAAGAAATACATCACAACGACCAATGCCGCAGCCATAGTTCTCGATCACGCTCAGGACGCAGCCGGTCGACCGGCTCTCCGACATGCCAATCCCTATCTAACGTTTGCGCATATTCTCGATCTGCTGTATCCGGATCCCGTCCTGGTTACGACCGGCGTGCACAAGAGCGCGGTCATTTCAGCCAATGTGGCCATTGAACCGTCCGCGGCAGTCGGGCCGTTCTGTGAGATACAGGACGATGTCACCATAGGCAAGGGAAGCCGACTGGTGTCGTCGGTATTTGTCGGAAAAGGGTGTCGGATTGGCGACAATTGTCTTATTCACCCCGGCGTGAGGATACTTCACGGTACGCAGATCGGGAACAACGTCATTCTCCATGCAGGCACCGTGCTTGGTCCCGACGGTTTCGGATTCGCACCGTCGGACGCGGGTCTCAAGAAGATCAAGCAAGTGGGTTGGGTGGAGATTGGCGACGATGTGGAGATCGGGGCTAACTGCACGATCGACCGGGGAGCGCTGGGCCCGACGCGGATAGGGCAAGGCACCAAGATCGACAACCTGGTACAGATTGCCCATAACGTTGAGACCGGCCGGCACTGCATTATCGTATCGCAGGTAGGGATTTCCGGTTCGACGAAATTGGGCAACGGCGTCGTGCTGGCCGGTCAGGTAGGTTTGGTGGGGCATATCGAGATCGGTGATGGCGTCAAAGTGGGGGCGCAGTCCGGCGTCCATAAGTCCATCCCACCCGGCAAAGAGTATTTTGGCTATCCGGCGCGAGAAGCGATAGAAGCGATGAAGATCAGCGCGGCGCTGAATCGGCTTCCAGAGCTCTTGAGACGGGTGCGAGCGCTCGAAGAGAAGCTCGATAAATAATCAGGTCGACAGGCGTTCCTCGATCTCGGCGATCTTTTTCCAGTTCCGTTCCATTTCCTCCACGTAGCGAAGCACCGTCGCGCTGTCATTGTGGTCGGCGGCACCACGGATCCCGCAGAGCGACCCCCATTGCTGTCGGTTGATTATTTTCAACGACGTTAATTGGTTGCCGAGGTTGGTTACGGCCCGGTTGAGTTCTCCTGCGATTTCTTTCAGATTGCTGTCCCCGGCGACGGTCAGCCTGGATGTCAAGTTCCCTGCGCTCAGTTCCTTGAGTCGGTCGATGATCCGCTCGGCCGGGTCGACCGCCCGAGCGGTCGGCAGGATGGTCATCACCGCGATTGCAGTGCTGGCTGCAACGACGGCTGATATCATGTACGGCAAGAGCGTGACTGCGGCCAGATTTATGGCCGAGCCGACATCGGCGAGCAGACTCCCGGTCTCGGCGCCGTTGAAATAGGTGATGATAGCGGTGCAAATGACAACGGCCGAGCCGGTAAGCAGACCGATACGAAGATACAATCGGGATTTCTCCATCCGGGAACGACTGGTCACACCGGCAGTTGGGCTGTCTGTAGTCATGGTCTCACCTCCGGGTCACCTCCATGGGACCGGTTTTCCTCCCCCTGTTCTCCGTACCCATTCTCGGTCGACCGCGGGCGATTTCTTAGTGCAAAGAACTGACAGCCGGTAGCAGAAACAGCGCAGAGGTAACACTCTGCGCTGCTGAAAATTGCCCCGGTGATGTTCACCGGTGAATCAGGGAAGGGAGCAATTAGAACGGCAGGTCGTCATCGCTCGGCCCCTGATCTGGCGGAATCGGAACCTCGTCGGCGGCTCCACCTGTCGACGCCCCTGCGCCTGGCCCTCCCGAATCGGCGCGGTTGCCGATAAACTGGAAACTCTGGACCACAACCTCGGAGACGTATCGCTTGTTGCCTTCCTTATCATCATAACTGCGGTTATCGATACGCCCCTCGATATACACCTCGCGTCCCTTGCGGAGGTATTCTTTCATGACTTCGGCGGTCTTTCCCCAGGCGACGATATTGTGCCAGGTGACCGACTCCTTTTTCTGTCCGTCGGGTCCGGTCCAGCGTTCGTCGGTGGCCAGCGAGAATGTGGCAACCGCCTTCCCGCCCGCGGTGTATCGAAGATCCGGGTCTTTGCCCAATCGTCCGATCAGGATCGCTTTGTTTACGCTCATAAGGGCTCCTCTCAATCAATGAAGTGTCCGAAGATACCTAAGGTCATATCCGGTGTCAAGGAAGGCCACAAATCCCTTGATGGCGTGTCGGCGGTTCACTATCGTGGCGGCACGATGAGTGACGCAAAGGGCAAACTCTATCTCGTGCCAACGCCGATCGGTAACCTCGGCGATATCTCTCAACGAGCCTTGGCGACGCTCCAACAGGCGGATCTGGTGGCCTGTGAGGACACCCGCGTCAGCGGCGCTCTACTCAAGCGATTTAGTATACAAAAGCGGCTGATCTCCTATCACAATTTCAACGAAATGGGCCGGGCCAGGCAGCTTCTGGAGGAGTTGCAAACGGGCAAATCGGTGGCGGTGATCACGGACGCTGGTTCTCCAGGCATCTCCGATCCGGCGTATCGGGTGGTGAGAACAGCGCTCGACCACGATATCGAAATAGTCGCGCTCCCCGGACCGAGCGCACTGATACCTGCACTGACGGCATCGGGGCTGCCGACCGACCGGTTTTTCTTCGAGGGGTTCCTGCCGGTCAAAGGGGCAGCTCGGAGAAATCGGCTGAAAGTTCTGAAATCGTTCGAGCATACGCTGGTATTCTATGAATCGCCGCACCGGATCAACAAAGCTGTGGCTGACATGCACGAAGTGCTGGGGGACCGGCGGGCGTGCCTGGCGAGAGAGATTTCCAAGAAGTTCGAAGAGTATCTACGCGGCAGACTGGGCGAGCTGGCAGAGATGCTTAGCAAGAGGACTATCAAGGGGGAGATCGTACTGGTGGTCGAAGGGCTCGGCAAAGGGCATCCGGAGGCCGGGGATGAAGAGGCCGGCATATGAGACGTGCCGCTAACACGCAGCGCATCTATCCCTATGACTGGCTCATAATAGGCTATTCGGTATCCATGCTGATACTGATCACGCTGTTTGGCCGGCCACTACAAGAGTACGCGGATGAGTTGTTGTTTTACTCAGGGACAGCGGTCCTTGCAGCCGTGCTGGCACGGTACCTGACCGAAGACTCCGGATCAGCCCAGAGATTCATTCGACTCTTATATCCAATGCTGCTGTTCACCCTTTTCTACAGGATGACCGGGGGGACGATGTTCCTAGTGTTCGATCGGTTCTTCGACAGCCAGCTGACGGGGTTGGAGCAGCGGATCCTCGGCGTGGAACCCTCGCTGTCTTTCGACCACTATCTGCCAAATACGCTGGTAACGGAACTGCTGTCATTCAGCTATTTCAGCTATTATTTCATGATCCCGGTCTTCTTTCTGGTGACGTTTTTTTCCCGGAGATACGATGTAATCAAGAGGTCAATGACGGCGATCTGCATGATGTTTTTTGTGTCATACCTGTTGTTCGTACTGTATCCGATCGAGGGGCCGCGCTGGCATTTTGCCGAACTGTATACCAACAGCATCACTGGTCCGTTCTTCCGACCGCTGGTTGACCTGGTAATAGCCAACGGCGCCGTTCGAGGCGGCTGCATGCCGTCATCACATGTCGGCGTAGCGCTCGTAGTACTGGTGTACAGCCTGAGACAAGATCGACGGATCGGCTGGTTCCTTGTCCCCATCAATCTTGGTCTGGCCGCCGGAACGGTGTGGGGGCGCTTTCATTACGTTTCGGATGTGGTCGTTGGGGCCGCTATTGGTATAATATCCGTGCTGTTGGTTGACCGGTACTATCCCCGCTTCGCCCCTGCGAATACGGAACAACAAACGTCGAGGGAGGTTGTATACCACAATGCATCCTGAGCTTTTCCGTATTGGACCAGTCCCGATCAAGAGCTACGGCCTCATGCTGGCGATCTCGTTTCTCTTGGGTATCTGGTATGTGTACAGGGTGACCAAACGGGACGGCAAGCCGTTCGATCCGTATCTGACTATCGCGTCGTTGATGATATTCTCAGGCGTGGTCGGGGCGCGCCTGTTCTACGTGGTGTTCCATCTGGAGGAGTTCAAGGACAACTGGCTGGCTCTGTTCGGGTCGTTCGATTCCCACGAGTTCGGGATCGCCGGGTTGAATCTTTACGGGGGGGTATTGACGGCGATCGTGGCGGTGTTCTGGTTCACCCGTCGCTACAGGATGAACCTCCTGGAAGTGTTCGACTATTTCTCCCCCACGCTCGGGCTTGGTCTGGGGATCACGCGCATTGGCTGTTTCTTAAATGGCTGCTGTTTTGGCACGCCGACCGAGCTGCCCTGGGGAATCAGCTTCCCGCCCGGTTCGATACCATATTCAGTATTTCAAAGTCTGCCGCTGCATCCCTCGCAACTGTACAGTTCGCTGTACGGACTCCTGTTGTTTCTGCTCTTGCACTTCATGATGAAACGAAAGAAGTTTATTGGCCAGCTTGTGGCTGTCCTGTTCATGGTGGAGGCTCTGTTCCGTTTCACGATCGAGAGTGTACGATATTACGAAGACGAAATGGTGATTAAACTGGGTGGGACTGTGATCACCTACAACCAGATCATTGCCGTGGGACTGTTCGTGGCAGGAATAGCAATATACCTGATACAGCGCAAGCGTGGCGCACTGCCGCCGCGGACAGCTGCCATCTGAATTACATAAGCGAATAGCCGCCATCGACGATCACCGTCTGACCGGTGACCCAGCTTGCTTTGGGCGTGGAGAGAAACACGACCACGTCGGCAACTTCATCGGGGGTACCAATCCGCTTGAACGGGGTTCGTGCGGACACCTCGCGCTTCATATCCTCATAATTGGGAAACACCTTCAGGGCGCTGGTATCGATGAAACCGCCCGAGACGCAATTGACGGTGATATGGCGGGGGGCCATCTCGATGGCCATGTATTTCACCATATTTTCAATGGCTGCCTTGGAGACACCGATTGCCGCATAGCCGGGGATATAGCGAATCGAGCCGAGCGATGAGAGGGCGACGATCCGGCTGTGGTCCGGCATAATGGGTGAGCCGAGCTGGACGCAATGCAGGAATGCCCGGGCGTTGGTGTGCATGGAGAGGTCCCAAGCCTTGTCGTCGATATCGAGCATCGATGTGTACAGCCCGAGCGCGGCATTGGAGACCATGATATCGAGCTTGCCGAACCGTTCTTTGATCCCCTCAAAGATCGCTGGCAATTGATCGTGATTCCCCATGTTGGCGCGATGGGCGTAGCAGTCGACGCCGAGCGCCTTGATCTTTTCAACCGCTTCGTTGGCCCCCTGTCGGCTCCGGAAATAGCTGACCACGATATCGGCCCCTTTTTGAGCGAGCTTCGTGGCCACGGCAAGCCCGATCCCCCGGGTCCCTCCTGAAACAAATGCAATCTTCCCTTTGAGTTCCATCTCAAGCCTCCTGCCCAATAAGAATCACGGCCTAATCAGATCTCGTAGCCGCCGGCCTGGCTCTCAAGAGTCTCGGCCAGCGCTTCAAGACTGACCGGTGTGAAATCCGTGTCAAAAACCTGCGCGTATTTTTCGATCAGCACGTGGCTGAATGTCTTCAGATTCACTTTCTTGCCAAGTATCTTTTGCGCGGAGGTCATCACCGCCGCATCCAGGCCGCATGGATTGATCTTCTTGAAGTCCGAGAGTTTGGTATTGAGATTGATGGCGGCGCCGTGAAATGTGATCCATCGTTTCACCGCCACTCCGATCGACGCGATCTTCTTGTCTTTCACCCAGACGCCAGTGTGTTCGTCCCCTCTGGTCGCGGTAATACCGATTTCCTTCAGCGCCTTGATGATTCCGTCCTGAATACCGTCCATGAACAGATGAATATCTCTGCCACGGCGTGTCAGATTGAAAATGAAATAAGCGACCAATTGACCCGGCCCGTGATAGGTGACATCCCCGCCGCGCTCGACGAAATACGGTTCCTCGTCGAGACCGTCGAAATTCTCACGGTGACCGTCTTTGCCGACAGTCACCACCGGGTGATGCTCCACCGTGAGGATCGTGTCGCGCGCAAGCCCATGCTCGCGCATTTTCACCAGTCCGTGCTGCCAGCCGAGCACCCGCTCGTAGCTGATCTGCCCCAATTCGAGCGACCAGCCCAGGAGCTTCTCTGATGCCACCGCCGCCATCAACGCAGATTCAACAGCAGACTGGTCGGTTTGGCCAGAAACTCATGTATGCGGTGCAGGAATTTCACCGCCGTGTGACCGTCGATAAGCCGGTGATCGAACGACAGGCCGAACGACGAGATATGTCGGATAACGATCTGGTCAGCCACCACCCACGGCCGCTTGACAATCTGATGGATACCGAGGATCGCCACTTGCGGCTGGCTTATGACGGGGGTGGATGAAGTGGCGCCGAACATGCCGGCGTTGGTCAGGGTGAACGTACCGTCGGCAACGTCATCGGGTTTCAGCCTGTTGGTGCGAGCTTTTTCGCCGAGTGACGCTATCTCGACCGCCAGTTCGACAATCGTCTTTTTGTCGGCGTCCTTGATGACCGGCACGATCAGCCCCTCGTCACGCGCCACCGCCACACCGATATTGTAATAATTCTTGAGCAGTATCTCTTTGTCGGTCATAGAGGCATTGACAGTCGGGTATTCTCTGAGCGCCACGCAGGCCGCCTTGACGATAAACGGCATGAAGGTCAGGTTGACGCCATATGCCTCCACAAACGACTTCTTGATCTCGTTGCGGAAGCTGACCAGTTCGGTCATGTCGATGTCTTCGAAAGTGGTGACGTGGGCCGAGGTATCGAGCGATTTTCGCATGTGCTCCGAAATCGCCTTGCGGGCGCCCACCAAGGGCATCCGGGTGACTCGCTGCGACTCTGGCAGGGGCGCAAAGACAGGTATCGAGACACTGACCCTGGGTTGCTTGGGAGCCGGTGCGGCGACACTAACAGCAGGAGCGGCACCGGGCTGAGCAGCGAAGGCAGGGGCGGGAACCGGACCAGCGGCGAAACCGGCGCCGACCGACCGAGCCTCGACCGTACGCATGACATCTTCGACCGTTACTCGCCCTTCTTTGCCAGTCGGGATGATCGTGGAGGGGTCAACGCCGTACTCGCGGACCATCATCTTGACTTTGGGGGACATCAGGCCGCGGCCGATCTCGGCGGTCCCTTTTACCTGAGGCATCGGTGCAGGTACTGGTGCTGCAGCTGGAGGGGCCGCTTTCTGAACGGCTGCGGCCGCTGGAGCCGCCGCAATACCGGCACTAGTGCCCTTGCCGTCCTCGATGAGCGCGATTCTGGTCCCCACCGGGACAACATCGCCCACCTTGGCCAACTGCGCCGTAAGGACGCCGGCCGACTCGGCGGGAATTTCGACATTTACCTTGTCGGTCATCAGCTCAACCAACGGCTGATTGATCTCAACTCTATCGCCAACTTTGACCTTCCATTCCAGGATGGTTCCCTCCAGCACCGACTCTCCCATTTGCGGGACCAGCACATCAACTGCCATCTGCGTAACCTCTATTCACACAATCGTTATATCCGAACAAACTGGACCGATGATAACAGACCAGCCCACCTGGAGTCAAGATGCTCTAATACGGTAACTCTCAGGCAATTTCAAGCATTTTTTCAAGCGCACGGAGCGCTTCGGTCCGGGTCGGCTCCGGTACTCGTATCGGTTTGATATCCGGGTAATGCTCCAGACAGAACGCCAGATCATTCAATGTCGTTCGATACATATTGGCGCAGACCGGGCAGGTATTGCCGGAGAGTTCGAGAATGGTCTTGTCCCGATGCTGGTGCGCCATCCGGTTGATCAGATTGATCTCAGTTCCTATGGCGATAATCGAGCCGGGGGGCGCCTCCTGACAGTACTTCACGATGAAGCTGGTGGAGCCGTTGGCGTCGGCCAGCTCGACCACCTCGTGCGGGCATTCCGGATGGACCACTACCTTGACGCCCGGATATTTCTGTCTCACGTTGCGCACCTGATCGGCAGTGAAGTTGGTATGAACGTGGCAATGCCCTTTCCAGAGGATGATCTTCGCACGCTCTATCTGTTGTGCGGTCAGGCCGCCGCCTTCGCAGGAGAAGTCCCATTTGACCATCTGTTCCGGCGTCAGACCATACGCTATTCCGGTATTATATCCAAGGTGCTCGTCCGGAAAGAAGAAGGCTTTCTCGCGTCGGCTAAGGGCATAATCGAGCGCGGCGCGCGCGTTCGACGACGTGCAGATCAAGCCGCCGTTTTTGCCAGTAAACGCCTTCAGTCCGGCAGCAGTGTTCATATAGGAGATCGGCATGATTTTTTCGGCGCCACCGAACGGTTTCAGATACTCCCACGCTTCCATCACGTCCGCCATCTCAGCCATATCGGCCATGGGGCAGCCGGCAAGCGGGTTGGGTAAATAGACGTGTTGATGGTCAGCTGTCAGGATATCCGCCGACTCCGCCATGAAATGCACCCCGCAGAAGGCGATGACCTCCGCCTCTTTCCTGGAGGCCGCGATCTTGGAGAGGCCGTAGCTGTCACCAAGGTGGTCGGCGAATTCGACCACTTCGAGCCGCTGATAATGGTGCACCAGGATACAGAGCTTGGAGCCGAGTTTGTTGCGCACCGCGCGGATGCGGTCACGTAGTTCGTCGACCGTGGACTCCCGGTACTCTTTCGGCAGCGAGAAGTACACGCCTACTCTTCCTTTCGTGCTCAAGCCGGGCCCATTTCCTGAGGACCAACTCCTGCTTTTCGGTGGAATGCCCAGGGCTCACCTTGGCTTTGGGGTCGATGAAGTTCTTGGCATTGTTCACCGCCACCGCCACTTCACCGCAGCCGGTCGAAATGAGCTTAAGTTTGCCGTCGTAGGTAACAATATCACCGGCCGCATATACCCCCTCGATATTGGTACGCATGCGCCGATCCACCTTGATGGCGTTGTGTTCGATCTCCAATCCCCAACTCTCGATTGGTCCCAGATTGGTCAGAAAGCCGATATTGCAGATGATGGCGTCGACCGGCATCCGTTCTTCTTCACCGGTCTGTGTCTGAACGATGGTCACGTTTTCCACATGTTCATTCCCTTCGATCTTTTTGACTTCCCAGAAGGGATACTTCATGCGTACGGATGAATTCTTCACTTTGCGAATGGAGTCCTCGTGAGCCGAGAAGAAGTCGTTGCGATGAATGTGTGTCACCGCTTTCGCGACCGGTTCCAACATCATGCAGTAGTCGAACGCAGAGTCGCCGCCACCGACCACGAGGACGTTCTTGTCCTGGAAATCCGCAACGCGACGGATGAAGTAGTGCACACCGGCTCCTTCCAAGCGTTCGACATTGGGAACATCAAGCCGGCGCGGTATATAGGCACCGAGGCCGGCGCAGATGACCACTGTTTTGGAGCTATGAACGCCGAGGTCGGTCGTAATAGTAATGACGCCGTTGCCACCATGGTCGAGATTGAGAACCTTCTCGCCGAGACACAACTTGTGGGGATACTGCGTCGCCTGCTCGCGCATGAGCTTGACCAGGTCTTTGGCGAGAATTTTGGGAAATCCGGCGACATCGTAAATGTACTTCTCGGGATAGAGAGCCATGAGGCCGCCACCGACCTCGCCAAGCATGTCGATGGTCTTGTAGCGCATCATGCGGAGTCCGGCGTAGTACATGCCGTACATGGCCACCGGGCCGGCGCCGATGAAGGTTATATCATAGACCGCCCGATCATCGCGGTCACTTGCCTGCGTATTCATAGTTGTTCGCCGATTACAACAGTGACGGCGGGCCGATAGTGCCCGTCAAATAATAGGCGCTTTTCACCAGAGCATGATGGCGACATGCAGGCCGGACACGTCTGGTGGTCAGCGCTCCAGCCTGGCCAGGCGACGAAACAGCTCGGTATTGTCCGGCAGCTCTGTGGGCGGGACTTTCTCTGCGTACCGGACCACACCGGACTTGTCTACCAGAAAGACGGCTCGTTCGGCGTAGCCGCGCTCGCTGAGCACACCATACAACCTGGCCACACGCCCGTGCGGATGATAATCCGACATGAGAGGGAACGAGAGGCCGCCGAGTGATTTCGCCCAAGCGACGTGCGAAGGGACCGAATCGACCGATATGGCCAGAAGCTGGCAATTGTACTTTTCGAACTCGTCAAGCACGTGCTGATAGCCGGGTATCTGCGCCGCGCAGACCGGTGTCCAATCGCCCGGATAGAAGGCGAGCACGACATTCTTACGTCCCCGATACCAGGCGAGATTGAGTTCTCCCTCATTATGGGTGGGAAGCGTGAAATCCGGCGCCTGGTCGCCCACCTGCGGTCCCTTGGTGCTCAACGGTTGTGCCTGCTCCTGTCGTGGCATGTTGACCTTCAGTACTTTTCCTGGTCGTCGTCGTAACCTTCGTCGAGATCATCCTCGTCGTAGACATCGTCGTCGAGACCATTGTCTTCATCTTCCGTCCATTCGGAAAATTTGCTGCGGGGAGCCCCGCACACCGGGCAAGTCTCCGGCGGTTCCTCTTCGTCATGGACGTAGCCGCAAATATCGCATGCCCACTGCATGATCGCCTACTCCCATCCTGTCATCAAAGAATTCATAGCTCTTGCCACATGTTTGTGCAATTCAATCCTCGAGTGGCGCCCCATCGTCGTACCCGAACCAACTGTAGTTCCCGCCCAGTGCTTCTTTTTCGGCCTGAAGCAACTCGAAATGCTGGTGTTCCTCGGCCGCAAGATTGTCAAAGATGGCACGGAACTCCGGGTCCGCAACCAGACCGCGCTCCTGCTGGTAGTATTTCGTAGCAGCCAGTTCCGCTTCGATCGCCAGATTGATGAACTCCATCTCTGATTTCAGATCGGACAGATGTCCCTTGCGGAAGACGTCAGCTAGGGCGTTGATCCCTTTCTCAGGGAGTTCGCCGACCGGTTCACCGATATGCTTGTCGAAAATGGCGTACAGTGTCTCTTTGTGACGGTTCTCATCGTCGCGGAGATTCTGCAGCTTACGCCGTGCTTCCTCGTTGGTGGCCTTCTGTGACAGCAGATCATAGAAGAAGTAACCGTCGACTTCGCCTTTGATCGCCTTCTTCAGAATGGCCGCTATTTCCTGTTTGGTCTTCGCCATAGCACCCGGTCTATCCAGAATCGTTTCAAGTTTGTTTCTTCGTGCGGATATAGTCAACAGCTTTTTTGAGTCGTTCTATCACAATGGGCTGGGACAGGGTCACCAGCAGGTCATACAGACCCGGACCGGCCGACATCCCGGAAACGGCCAACCGGGTCGGATGGATGATCTTCGCCTTTTTTATACCCTTCTCCTCGGCCAGCGCCGTCAGGGCAGCTTCGACCGTCTCGTGGTTAAATGACATCAGGGACGCGAGCCGGTCGGCTAAAGCGGCCAGCAAATCTGCCGCTTCAGGCGTGAAATTCTGCTGTTCGGCGGTCGAGTCATAACGATAGTCGAAGCTAAAGAAGTAGCTTCCAAGAGAGACAAAATCGGACAGCCGGCGAACTCGGTCTTTCAGAAGCCGGACCACCTCGCGCAGATAGTCCCAGCGCGTCTCCAGCCAGTATTTGGTGCTGGCGCCCGATTCAACCAGAAGCGGCGCTACCATGGTGGCAAGATCATGGTCCGATTTGAGAGCGATATGCGCCTTGTTAAACGCGACCAGCTTCTCTTCATCGAACACGGCGTTGGAGGCGTTCAGGTATTCGGCCTGAAAGATATCGATCAGTTCGGTCGGAGTGTAAATTTCACGGTCCGTTTTGGGATTCCAGCCCAAGAGGCAAAGATAATTGAACATAGCCTCTGGGAGTATCCCCTCGTGCTGGTATGCGGCTACGTCCTTATCCCCCAGCCGCTTAGAGACCTTTTGTTTGTCGGGTCTCAAAATGAGCGGTACGTGTCCGAATTTGGGTATTTCCCACCCGAGCGCACGATACAAGTGAATCTGCTTGAAGGTATTCGAAATATGATCGTTGCCGCGAATGACATGTGTGATTCTCATGTCATGGTCGTCGATCACGACAGCGAAATTGTAGGTTGGACTGCCGTCGGACCGCGCCGCGACAAAATCCTCGATATCGTCATTCTTGCGCGTTATTTTTCCTGAAACTATATCGTCGTATGATGTCTCACCTTCGGGTATGCGTAGCCGCACGGCATAGGATTCTCCCGCGGATAACTTAACATCGATCTGCGCTGGAGTGAGCGCAAGGCATTTGCGGCTGTATTTTGGCGCCCGCTTTTCGGCAGTGGCCCGAGCCCGCTCGGCCTCGAGTTCCGACGGGGCACAGAAGCATCGATAGCCATGCCCACTGTCAAGCAGCTTCTGCACGTACTCACGGTGCAGCTTCATCCGCGTTGACTGGTACACCACCTCCTCATCCCAGTCCAGCGCGAGCCATTTCAGAGCCGAGAGGATCGGTTCGATGAGCGACGCATCGGACCGCTCGACATCGGTATCCTCGATGCGAATGAGAAACCGGCCGCCATTGTGCCGCGCGAAAAGAAAGTTGAAAATGGCCGTGCGGGCTGTGCCGACGTGGAGATAACCGGTCGGAGAAGGTGCTATGCGGACGCGAATCTGGTCTGGTGTCATCTGGTTCGCTCTGGCGTCACTCATACTTTGAGCCGGGGGGCGGCTGCTTCGGTTCTACTGCCGGAGGAGGCGGGGGCGGTGCGGTCGCGGGACCGGAGGTCGGCTGCGGGGGGCACTGTCCCGGGGGAGGCGGTGGCGTCGAATGCGGGGTCCACTCGGGTTTGACTTCGGCCAACTCAAACTCGATACCTCCGGCGAAGCGGGCGATGGCGTTGTAAATGAGCACGACAAGAGCGCCCAGTACCGTGTTGAAAAACGCTCCCATGAGAGAGAACATGATGGGAAGAACGATCATGAGGATGCCGATCGGGAGCTGCGCGACATCGAACTCCGCCCCGGGAACGCCGGGTATCTGGCGCATGACGGACACGATGAAGCCGAAGAACATCGCGTACAAGAGCCCCACGATAAACCCGATAATCAGATTGAGAAAGAACGAGACTTTCACGAACGGCCAGACGGCCATCGTTTTCAATTCATAGCGCATGCCCTGCCTCCTGCACTGCCATCAGATCTGCGGCTGTTCAGCTTCTACGGCGAAGATATGGTCGGTCGTTCTTCCGAACAAGCGGTCTGTCAGGTCCGGGTCAACTTGCAGATGAACCGGGCGTCGACCGCTTTGCACATGTTCTCATCCGGTGATGCGATGAACGGGTTGATATCGATCTCCGAGATCATGTCAAAATCCTGGACCAGTTGGGATATCCGAAGCAGCGTTTCTTCGACGGTCGGCAGATCGACCGGCCTGGCCCCGCGGAAACCGGTCAGCAGCGGGTATGATTTGAGAGACCGGATCATCTCGCGGGCCCCTTCATCGCTGAGGGGATGAACGCGAAAGGCAACATCTTTCATGACCTCGACATATATGCCCCCAAGCCCGAACATAATGAGCGGGCCGAAAGAGGGAACGTTGGTCATCCCGATAACGGTTTCGATGCCCCCCTCGATCATCTTCTGGATCGCCACCGAGAACTTCTCCCCCTTTTTGAGCTTACCGACCCGGCGTTGCAGCTCGGAGAACGACTCTCTGGCCTCTTTGTCGGAGCGGATATCCACCATCACACCCCCGACTTCGGTCTTGTGGAGGATCGGCGGCGTGTTGATCTTCATGACCACCGGATACCCTATCTCCGAGGCGACCGCCGCAGCTTCCTTGATCGACTCGGCGAATTGGTAACGCGCCGTAGGGATACCGTAGGCATCCAGTATCTCGATGGCGTCTTCGCCCACGATCGCGCCATCCTGACCTTTCAGCACCCGCTTCATGATCGCCTGCACCCGTGAGGTATCGACACGGAACGTCCGGAATTTCCCTTTCGGTTTTGACAGCCACTGGCGATACCCCCAGACGGTGGCCAGAGTCTGCGCGATCGCTTCCGGGAAAATGTACACCGGAATGCCATGCGACTTGAGGTAGTTGATACCGACCGAACCCTCGCCGGCACCCATGAAGCAGGCCAGAACGGTCTTGTCCGTGCCGGCGAGAGCTTCCTGAATGTTGGTGGCAACATCGAGCTGATCGATGGTCACCGGCGGCACGAATATCGGGATAATCGTATCGTAGCGTTTGTCGGTCTTCACTGCTTCCAGAGTCATCCGAAACTCACGGCCGGCGGCACCGGCTACCATATCCATGGGGTTAGCGAACGAGGCGTGCGCCGAACTGAATTTGCGCAACTCTTTGATCGTTTGAGGTGAAAGCGGCGGCATATCCAGACCGTTGTTGATGAGCGCATCGGTGGCCAGGATGCCAGGGCCGCCGGCATTGGTTACGACTACAACCCTGTTCCCTTTGGGCACGGGCTGCATCGAAAGAGCCGAAGCAACATCAAATAGTTCTTCGACCGTGTCGACTCGCATGACACCCGTCTGCTCGAACAGGGCATCGACTCCCACATCGACATCGGCAAGTGCGCCGGTGTGTGACGACGCCGCCTTCGCGCCAAGCTTGGTGCGACCGGACTTCACGGCTACGATCGGTTTGATGCGTGAGATCTCACGCGCGATCTGGGTGAAATGGCGCGGATTGCCGAAGTTCTCGACATAGAGCAGGATAATGTCGGTACGGGGGTCATCACGGAAATATGTCAGGATGTCGTTGACCGAGATATCTGCTTTGTTGCCGATTGATACGACCACCGAGAACCCGATTCCCAGCTCTTTCGCCTGGGACATGATGGCTTCCCCCAAGGCGCCGGATTGCGACACGAAACCAATTTTCCCAACATTGGGGAATGTCTTGCCGAAGGTAGCATTCAGATTGATGGTCGGATCGGTATTGACGATCCCCATACAGTTCGGACCGATGAGTCGTATGTTGTATCGATGGCAGAGCTCCACTATCTCCAGTTCGCGCTGCTTACCCTCGGATCCGGTCTCGGAAAAACCGGCCGAGATCACTACCAGCCCATGGACCCCCTTTTCGCCACACTGGCGCACAACCTCTTTGACCGCCAGTTTGGGTACAATGACCACTGCCAGATCGACCGCATCGGGAACATCAAGGACTGTCGAGTAAGCCTTTATGGAATGAATGACCGGAGCTTTAGGGTTAACCGGGAACACCTTCCCGTTAAACTCCGCCGAGAGGATATTGTGAAGAGTTTCACGACCGATTGTTCCCTTTTGAGTCGAGGCACCGATCACTGCCACTGAGGTCGGCCGGAAGATAAAATCAAGTTCATGTCGCATATGTGTCACAGTCACAACGAGTTATTTGCATTCATCTATTGGTGTACGGGCGTTCGTGAGGCGTTGACAAACGTCATTGGTTCTCATCACAACCTCGCGAACGGCGACAGGAATGAATGTATTCGGCGACGAATGTCAAGGGAAAGTTGGGACGTTGAGGTTGTGAACCTGCCCGTCGGAAACGGCTCAGGCCGGAAAGCTGACTTTCCGGCCTGAGCGAAAGACTATGCATGCGAACGCACCGCCCTACTACGCTGTAGTGTGCGCCTCTTTTGAGCTCTTCTTTCCGTCGGCGTGTTTAATGGCCGCATGGGCGGCTGCCAGACGTGCTATCGGCACACGAAAAGGAGAGCAGGAGACATAGTCCAGGCCGACCTCGTGACAGAAATCAATCGAGGCCGGGTCGCCGCCATGCTCGCCGCAGATACCGACTTTGAGATCCGGCCGTACGGCGCGCCCCTTCTCCTTGCCCATTCTCACGAGCTGGCCCACTCCGTTGGCATCGATCGAAACGAACGGGTCGTTGGGCAGGACCTGGTGCTGGACATAATACCCGAGGAACTTGCCGGCATCGTCGCGGGAGAAACCCATGGTCATCTGGGTGAGGTCGTTGGTGCCGAAGCTGAAGAATTCCGCCTCGACGGCGATCTCGTCCGCGGTGAGTGCCGCGCGCGGGATCTCGATCATCGTACCGACCAGGAACTTGAGGTCCTTGACTCGCATTTTGTTCATTACTTCGCCGGCAACGCGCATCACGAGCTCCTTTTGGTTCTTGAACTCGTTGACGTGTCCGACCAGGGGGATCATGATCTCTGGAAAGACCGGAATCTTGTTACGATGCAGATCGCATGCGGCCTCGAGAATGGCCCGCACCTGCATCTCCGTGATCTCCGGGTAGACAATACCGAGACGGCAACCGCGATGTCCAAGCATTGGGTTCAACTCGGTCAGTTCCTCGGTGCGCTTGAGTGTCTTCTGGAGAGCTTCAAGCTGCTCCTCGTAGTCATCGCTCTTGGGATCAAGCGCCTTAATCTTTACCAGAACATCTTCACGCTTGGGCAGGAACTCGTGAAGCGGTGGGTCGAGCGTTCGGATCGTCACCGGCAGGCCCTGCATCGTCTCGAACAATCCCTTGAAATCCTTCTTCTGGAACGGCAACAAGCGGTCGAGCGCCGCCTGTCTTTCTTCGGGCGAATCGGCCAGGATCATCTCCTGCACTATTGGAATGCGGTCATCGGCGAAAAACATGTGCTCGGTCCGGCAGAGACCGATTCCCTCAGCGCCATATTTGATTGCCTGTTGGGCATCGCGCGGAATATCGGCGTTAGCGCGCACTTTGAGACGGCGCGTCTCATCGGCCCATTTCATCAGTTCCGAGAATTCGCCGGACAGTTCCGGCTCGATCGTCGGGACGGCGCCCAGAATAATCTCGCCGGTGGAGCCGTTGAGCGTGACAACTTCCCCTTCTTTGATCGTCAGTTTGCCGACGGAAAACTGCTTCTTGGCGGCGTTCACACGAGCCATTTCGGCGCCGGTCACACAGCATTTGCCCATACCCCTGGCCACCACAGCCGCGTGCGAGGTCATGCCGCCGCGAGACGTGAGAATGCCTACCGCGACATTCATCCCCTCGATGTCATCGGGGTTAGTTTCATCGCGGACCAGAATGGTCGACTCTTTGGCGCCGTGTTTGACGACGTCCTCAGCCGTGAAATAGACTTTGCCCGAGGCAGCGCCGGGTGACGCGGCCAGGCCTTTGGCGATCACATCGTACTTGGCGTGCGGGTCGATGCGTGGATGCAAAAGCTGGTCGAGCGATTGCGGTTCGATCCGCATGAGCGCCTCTTCCTTGGTGATCAGCTTCTCCTTGACCATGTCGACGGCGATCTTGATGGCGGCCTGGACGGTCCGTTTGCCGTTTCGAGTCTGCAGCATGTAAAGCTGGTTCTCCTGAATGGTGAACTCGAAATCCTGCAAGTCCCGATAATGCTTTTCCAGGCGAGTGGTGATCTCTTTGAGTTGTTTGTAGATGTCGGGCATATCGTGGCCAAGGTCGGCGATCGGCTGCGGCGTGCGAATCCCCGCAACGACATCCTCGCCCTGCGCGTTAATCAAGTATTCGCCGTAAAATTCCTTGGCGCCCGTGGCGGGATTCCGGGTGAATCCGACACCGGTTGCCGAACTGTTTCCCATGTTGCCGAACACCATCGCCTGCACGTTCACGGCCGTGCCGAGGTCGGCGGGGATGTTGTTCATTCGGCGATAGCTGATCGCGCGCGGGTTGTTCCAACTGCGGAATACGGCGTCGCGCGAGAGACGCAACTGAGCCCAGGCATCTTCCGGGAACGGCTCGCCGGTTTTGCGCTTGATGATCTGTTTGTATTTCTTGATGATGTCTTTCAGGTCATTTACCTGAAGCGAGCTATCCTGTTTGATGCGCCTTTCGTGCTTCTTCTCGGTGATGATTTCCTCGAATTGCTCTTTATCGATGCCCAACACGACGTTGCCAAACATCTGTATGAAGCGCCGGTAAACATCGAGTGCGAAGCGCGGGTTGTTAGTCTTTTTGGAGAGCCCTTCGACAGTCTCTTCATTGAGACCGAGATTGAGGATAGTGTCCATCATGCCGGGCATGGAAAATTTTGCGCCGGAGCGAACCGACACCAGGAGCGGATTGGCCGGGTCGCCGAACTTCTTGCCGGTCTCGTGCTCGACCATGGCAACCTGCTTTTCGAGCTCCTTGTCCAATTGCTTGGGGAGCTCCATGCCGTTCTCGTAGTAGATCTTGCAGACCTCGGTGGTGATCGTGAAGCCGGGCGGGACGGGAATTCCGGCGTTGACCATCTCGGCCAGGTTGGCCCCTTTGCCGCCGAGCAGATCTTTCATGCCGGCATTCCCTTCGGCCTTGCCGCCGCCAAAGAAATAGAAATACTTGCCGGTCAGCTCCAGTTTGGCGCCACCGCTTCTGGGTTTCGCCGTCACCGGTTTCGACGCACTCTTGGGGGGGGCTGTCTTTTTGGGTGCCACAGTTTTCTTAAGAGGCATACGCACATCCTTACCCGAATCAGGTCCACGATTTTTTCTGGCGGGAATCTATGGTAAAGCCTGCTGACGAGCAATAGAAAAGGCGACCGCGAACGTTATGTTCGGATCGGTCGCCTTGCTTGCTGGCCGCCTTGCCCGCCTACATGGTGAAGAGTCGTTCCCCTCGGATGATCTTCTCCAAAATGCGCACCGTCTTCTCAACCGGCGAGTGCATGATGTCGGTCGTGTTGTAGGTGCTTCGCACGACCTCGCGTGATGCGGACATGCCGGCCTTCCCGCGACCACCCCGGAGTTTTTTCTTGTGGGTCAGGTTGTACTGACGCTGGTACTCCTTGGCCTTTTCCTTGTGCATCTGGTAATACCGACGCTGATACTCCCGTCGCGCTTCCGCAGTGGACAGTTTCGAGGTTGTGCTTGTTGGCTGGGCTGCCCTGTCGGCCGTCTCGGTGCTGGTGATGGCGGGAGATCGTTTCTCCATCCGAGCCATTACCTACCTCACTTTCCCTGTGTCAAGTGTTGCTACCCTTTTTGCGAAATCGCGCAACCGCGATTGGTTCCTCACACCGAGATGTAGTTAGGAAAAATTTGCCTGTATGTCAAGCACTATTTTCGTCTTTTTTCTACGTCGACCTCCTTTAAGCTCTACCCTGACAATGAATTATAATCAAACAGTTTCGTATTGTCTCGTAACTTATTGTGAGATAAGGCATTCTCCGGAGCGTACCTGCATGCCACAACTCCTTATGTCGCAATGCACTACAGTGATGCTCCGTACCCGACACTGCTCTGTTTCCTGTCGACCTGCCATCACTTATTCGTACGAACTAATCCTCCGGATTGTCAACAAAAAATCCCGCCGAAATCGCTTCGGCGGGATTGTTTTTGTTGCCTTCGCCTGTTTACGCCGCGGGTGATTCGCGTCTCTTCAAATGTTGCACGATCTCCCAAGCGATATACGCGATCAGCATCACGACGATCAGCCAGAAGATCAAGGGGAACCATATCGAATGGTTGGGGTTGGCGTCATCAAAGGCGGTCTTCAGCCAGCTCCGGTTAAGGAACTGCACGCGCTCGATGAAGAGCGAGATACGCGCCATGACGGTATAGCCGAACGATGCCCCGAACCCGATCATCAGGATCCAGATTCCGAACTTGGCGAGCACGCCGAAAGCGCCGGTGTGCGCTTTGGAAAAGAAGAAGTAGGACAGTGCGGCCAGCGCTCCGACCAGAACGATGAGCTGCGACAACGCTGATGTCGGGTCAAACAAACCGGAACCAATGAATGTCTCCCACGAGATGTTCGACATCATCGCGTACAACTGCTTGTTCACGCGGTTGGACATCTCGAGCGGGACCGCCAGACCGGCGGATATCCCGATATAGAGCGCCATCGGCCAGCGTGACATCCATGAGTACTTCTTCGAAAAGCGGGTCCACATCAGTGCGCCCAGGAAACCCGGAATGAGGTACCAAGGAGCCGAGGAGTCCAACCACACCTTGTACCAGTGACCGTCGGACAGTTTCGCGAACAGGTTCGGGTAGAGGCTGTTGTGCCAGAGCAGAATGGAGAAGTACCCGGTAGCGGTACCGACCATGAGATGTTCGGCAAATTTGTAGAACGGATTGTCCTTATACAGGAAGCTGAATATCGCCAGCGTCAGAAACGCGGCCAAGCTTGTCCAGAGATACGTTTCAAAGTCCATGCCTACCTGCCTTCCGTCGCGCGACGGCGCCGGGACGTGAAGTACCCGACGTTGCCTACGACTATGAACGCAATGATCACGATGTGCGCGAAGACCTGAATGCGCATACCATCGGTTGCGGGACCGGGGTTGTCGGCGAGTTGCTCATATTGCGCCGCTCCGAGAAGCCCCCCCATGAGGCCGAATATCTGACCGGAATTCAGGTACGGGTAGTAGTCGGCCGCCATGACGCCGGTGGTGCCGAGCGCCAGCGGGAAGTTGAAGCGCCCCTGACCATACGAGACCCAGGCGTCAGTAATGTTGCCACCGGAAAGATCGATCACACAGGCTACTTGCTTGTAGTTGATGACGCCATTCATGATCGGCAGAGAGTCCAGCGGTCGACCATAGTAGTCGATCGGGAACGGCAACCGGAAATTCTGCCCCATCCCAAGAATCTGCAATATGAAGTACGGTTTGTATCCCAGGAACACATAGTCGACGCCGTTGACGAGTTCTCGCCCCTTATACGCCACACCGTGGTATGTTTGGTCAAGCTTCATGGAATCCGTGATGTCGTGAATCGCCGCATCCACCATTCCGGAGCCGTACTGCGACAGCGTGCAGAAGATGATCCGCAGGTCCTTGCGGAAGCAGTGCTCCATGATAGCGTATGCCATCGGATGCAACTCAGCCTGCATGGAGGGATCGTAGTCGATGCCGAGATACACGATCTGGCCGGGTTGGAGCTTGCCGACGAATTCGTATATGCTGCGGACCTCGCTGTTGATCCGGATCGGGATTTGAAACGAGACAGCATAGGTACCGACCACGACGACAGCCAATAGGAGGAACACCCAGCGGCGGTCGATCGCCATCATCTTTTCGAAGATAGTCATATTTCGACCTCCTTATCCTTTCCCCATGTAGCTTCGTTCGATACCCAAAATCACTTTCAGGGCCGTGGCCACCATGCCCAGGCCAATGCCGATCACGATGGCGCGCTTGGCAGCCAGGTTGGGGACATTGAGCAGCCAGTTGGCGGCGTTGCTGACATAATCACCGAGCGGTCCGAGATAGGGATTGAAGCGAAGCATCAGGATGAGCGCCGCCGCCAGCAGCAGCGTCGCCAGCACATTGCGGGCGCGAAAGGCGCGATACGCTGCCGACGCAATGAAGAACGCCAGCAGGGAGAAAATGGTCGACTGGATCGGCCGTATGACATACTCGTATGCATGACGGTACATGTAACTCTGGAGTCCTTCCGTCGTGCTGAAATGCAGCCCCCAGCTCCCGTCCACTTTGGCGAGGAAGCCGAAGCAGATGGTCGCAAACAGACTTATGAGCAGCACGACCGAGTAGCCGCGGTCCGGCTTGTGCTGCCGCAGTTTGTCGTAGTTCACTCTGAACAAAGACCAGATGCCGAGCACCAGCGCAAAAACGCCAATGATGGTGATCCAGTCGAGCAGGTACTCGTAGATCCACTCCGACGATTCATGCGGGACGAAATACTGAAACACCATGAAGAGTCCGAACACCAGGACCAACAGTATGGGAATCTGTCGCTTCATTGTTTCTACATCCTCCTCAATTGGCCACTTTGAAGAGCTCTTTGAAGCTCATGCCCCAGGAAACATCGGAAAACGCCGCGACATTCAGCGCTACAGCCCCGATCAGCGCGAGAATGATCACCGCCGCCTTTGCATAATCCTGTGCCTTCAGTGACCCCAGCAACAGTGGTTCGCGTCCGAGGTAGGCCGAAGCGGCATAGAGCTCTTCGCCGATCAGCGTGTAATCACAGGCAACAACGAAAAACGGGATCTGGGCGACTTCATCGGTGCCGGCGATCTGTATGGAGCCGGCCAGGGCACCGGTCTCGGCCAGAATCAGTGATTCCGCAAAGAACTTACCCATATACACGTTGGTTGCCGGCAATTGCCTGAGCATGATACCATTGACAGCGCCGACATAACCGAACTGCGAGTTGGTCAGAAAGTAGACCATCTCCTCGCGGTAGTCATCGACTCGTCCGGCGTCCATATACGCCGATTTCACCGTCTCCTGAGCAACCGTCATCACAATCGGGTCATAGCAGGGGACGATCAAGTGGGTCTGGTATTCGGCAACCCGCTTGGCCACTCTGCCGAGGATGGTGAATGAGGCGATGGTCGCTATTTCGGCGGCGGTGCCGAGTCCAAGCACATACAGAATCGGCTTCCCCATTTCCGTCGCGCGCCCGATAGCTTCGTCGATAGCCTCTATTCCGCTCAACGGCCTCACGTACAGGTCACCACCCTTCTTGGCTTTGGTGACGAAAAAGACGGTGAGGAACCCGAAGAACAGCACTGCCACCAGCACCGGCACTCGCCCTTTGTTGAACCATTGCCCATACGACTGCACCGGTCCAAAGACTGGTGACAAGGACCTGATGGTTGAATCAGGTGTGACGGCATCGACACGGTAATAATAGTCCGTGTGGTCGGCCATGTAGTCGGGTGATTCCGCTTCTTTCGAACCGACATTGTTGTAGGTTTTCTGTCCGGGCAGTGCCGCCCCTACTTTTGTGAACTCGCCGCCGGGAGAAGTGGCACGGAGCACGTCGTAGGCGATGACGTTGCGGAGTCCGGCGCCGTCGTCCGGCGACAAATCCCATGAGAGCGTGATCGCGTGCCCGTGGTCGTTATCGAGGTCAATAGCCCGAAGATTAGAGACTGGCGCCGGAGGAGCTAGCGGCAGCGCCATATCCGGCGGTTGAATCGTGTCGATCTGCGCCACGGCCCCCGCAGTCGCCAACAGACACACCGTAAGAACTGTTCTCAGCAGAGATTGCATACATCCTCCGCGAGGCTTCTTGTATCACTCATATCATTGCTTGATCAATCCCAACCAGTCGCTGAACAGGAACGTCAACCGGCCCACGAGAAGCGAGACACGCCCCATCACCGTATAGCCGAACGACGCACCGAATGTCACCATCAGCACCCAGATCCCGAAGCGCGACGCGCGCCCCGTGAGTCCCGTGTGCTCCTTTGAAAAGAAGAAATATATCAATCCGCACACGACGCCAAGAAAAATCACCCAGTTGGCCAGCATGACGACGAACTGCCCGGCGATATTGAGGTTAAAGTCGGAAATAAAACTCCCGATCCCCCGCCATTCGACCAGGAGTGGCACGAAGGTGGACGATATCTGCTCGATGAAATCGGAACGCATGTAGCGCACGAAATTCAGTCCGGCGGTGGTACCAACGATGAAGGCCAGCGACCATCTCGAGATCCACCCCAGTTTCGATGACAGCCTCATGAGCAGGAGCAGGCCGAATATGACCGGAATGAAAAACACCCAGTTGATCGGAAATGGCCCGACATACTCGCTCGGGATATACGGCACTTTGAAAGACGCCGACAGTGACGAGGAAATGCGAGGGATCAGGTTCCCGACGATGGTGGACCAGAACCCCATGCACATCCAGAACGCGGCGGATATCCCGACAAACAGGTGCTCGGCGAATTTATAGAACGGATTGTCGGCATAGAGGAATGACAGGACCGCCAGGGTCAGAAAGGCCGAGATGGTCACCAGGAATCCGCGCAGGATGTAGTCCTCCTGAACGCCGTTATATGCCGACGCCTTGGCGAACCAACTGACGGCAAACAGAACGACTACCGCAAAAAGAACAATGATGGTGGAACGTCTCACGGTCAGACCGGCTCCTTTTTGCGGGAGCGGAAGTAGGTGATGTTGCCGATGATTATGAATGCCATAATAACCAGGTGCGCCAGTGTCTGGGGGCCCATCATACGAAGCCCCGGAGCCGGCGTATCGGCAAACTGCGGATATCGGTTCACCAGTTCGTGCTCGTATTCGGCCGCCCCCTTGATGCCGCCGAGAATACCGAGAATTTGCCTGGGGTAATACGGATACAACAACGGTGCGGTCACCGCCGCCACGCCCGAGGCGATCGGTACGTTGCCGGGATCGCCGACAAACAGCACCCACTCTTTCGCGCCGGGATAACCACCGCCGGTCGTGAGGACAAGGTCAAAATCCTTGCAGGACCTGACGCCGTCAAAGATCGGCAGGCTGTCGAGCGGCACGGTGTTAACATCGGTGGGGAACATCTTGCGGATATCGGTCACGATGACATTGAGCACGCCCTCGTTGCCCGCCTTGTACCCAATCACGGCGTAGTCGACGCCATTCACTTTCTGCGAAAATTCCCGCCGGACAACGCGGTCGAGGGAGGTGGTCATGAGCGCCTGACCGGTCGCCCAGAGCGACATGAACACGACACGATGCCCTTTGCTCAAGCAGTGGCGCATGTATGCATCAGCCATCGGTTGAACTTCGGGGGCCATGGCCGGGTCAAAATCGAACGACATGAGCACGCGCGACCCCGGCGGCAATGATTCGATCTTGTCGAACACCGCCTTGACGGTAGGTGTCATGCGCTCCTTGAACGTGATGGGAAAGAGCACCGGCAGGGAGACGGCCACAAATACAAACGCGAAGATAAGCCTTCGGGGAACTTCCCTGCCTTTGACCGAACGGATGGTAAGCCAGACCAGTCCACCGCCGATCGCCGCCAGGGTGAGCGCCACGCCGATATCGCTGAAGCTGATGGCCATGATGCCGAACATGCGATTACCCTTTGTCCTCGCCAAGATAAGTGCGCTCAATCCCAAGCAGCACGCGGAGCGACATCGACACCACACCAAGCCCGATACCGATCATAATCGCCCGCTGCCCCGCCAGATTGGGGGAACTCATGATCCAGATCGCCATATTGGGGACCTGGAGGGCAGACAACGAGTCCGGGATCCAGGCCGTGATCATCGTCCCGAACGGCGTGCGGCCAAGGAGGATCACAAAAGCAGCTATGAGAAGTATAGTCGCCTCACGGTTCTTGGCGCGAAAGGCGCGATACGACGCCGACGCCACATAGAATGCCAGAAGTGCATACATAGTCGAGCTAAGTGGATTCATCACCCGTTCGAAGATTGTCTGAAACCACGAGCCGGAGGCGGTCACGGATGCGGCGATCCCGCCCGCATTGCCGATCTTGAAAAGGCCGGAAGCGAGCACGAGGAAAAACCCAAAGAGGGTAACCAGCGAATAACCCCAGTCTTTCTTTCGACGGGACACCTTGTCCAGATGAATACGAACCAGGTTCCCGCCCCCAAGGAAAAACGCGAACACGGCAATGATATCAAAAAAGAGGGTGAAGTTCTCCCCCATCGACTGCACGGGCGGCAGGAAAACTGATACGATCAGGAGAGTACCGACGAAAAACGTGATGAAGAGCGGGACCGTTCGTTTCATGCGTTACCGATTCGTCTGGAAAACCGAGGTGAGCGTGTTCAGAAGGTTGGTCATGAATTCGATATCGTAGGCCGCGCTCAGGGTGGCGGCAAGAGTCCCGATGAGTATCATCAACAGCGCCAGCCCCTTGCCGATATCCTGGCCCTTCAGCGACCCGAGCTGCTTTGGCTCGCCGGAGAGATAGGCTGAGGCCGCGAATAACTCTTCGCCGATGAGCGTGAAGTCGCACGCGGCGACAAAGAACGGCAACTGCGCCGGCATGGCGGTACCGGCGATCTGGATCGCTCCGACAGAATTGCCGGTCTCGGCTATGATCAGAGACTCGGCAAAGAAAGCACCGAGATAGAAGCAGGTGGCCGGTTTCTCTCGTACCATGATACCGTCGACTGCCGCGACGTAGCCGAACTGCTCATCGGTCACGTAGCGCACCATATCATCGTTGTAGGCATCGGGACGACCTGCCGCCATGTACGCAGTCTTGATTGTCTCGCGCGCGGCGGTCATTACCAGCGACCGTGAGACCGGCATGTTGATCTTGGTGTCGTAATCAGCCACCACCCGCGCCACGCGGCCGAGGATAGTGATCCCCGCCACCGTCTGCACGTTATCCATATCCTGAATGCCGGGGATAAACAGGATGGGGCGCCCCATTTCGGTGGCGCGACCGATTGCCTCATCGACGGCTTCAAGTCCGGCGATCTTACGAATAAACAGCTTTTTGCCGCGACGTGCGGTCTCGATGAAATAGATGACCGAACCGGCAATGATGAAGGCAATCAGGAAAAGATATTTCCTGTCAAAGTTGATCCATTCTCGTTCGGTGCGAAGAGGCGCGGTCCTGACCGAAAGTGCGGTGCCGGTCGGGGCGATAGTCTCAAGATAGTACACATAGGCACGGCCGAGTCGGACGGCGTTGTCCTGGTACCGATTCGTGCCGGCGGCAAACTCGGCCAGTTTGACCGGCGTGCTGTCATCGGTAATGCGGTATAGCCGGTAGCCGGTAACCGTCCCTTTCATAACCTGGTCATCTATGGAGGGGACCCAGGAGAGGTCGATGTGGTCGCCGTCATCGTACTTGTGGTCACTGGCGACGAGCGACGTAGCGGGGGCAGGAAGAATTGGTGCCGCGGTGTCTGGAATATCGGCCTGGGCGAAGGCTATGTTATTGGATGACGGGATCAGGACCAACGTGAGTAACAGACAGCATAGAGAGCAGACGTATGAACGAGAGATTGATGTGAGCGGTCTCATTTGATAAGCCCCAACCAGTCTCCAAGCAGGAAATCGATGCGGCCTATCAAAAGCGACATACGGCTCATGACCGTGTAGCCGAACGACGCGCCAAATGTTACCATGAGGACGAATATACCAACTTTGGCCGCACCACCAAAGGCTCCTTTATGCTCTTTGGAAAAAAAGAAATAGATCAGGGCGGTGAAAGTCCCGACCGCCACCACCACATTACCGATCACGTCATAGAGCGACGCCCCTCCATCAGCGCCCAACAGCGGACGGACGGTGTCGGCGACCTGCACCATCACGTTCGATGCAAAGTAGCCGATGAGATTAAGTCCGGCCGTGGCACCAACGATGAAGGCCAGCGGCCAACGCGATAACCAGCCGATTTTGGGAATTAGCCGCATCAGCATCAAGAGCCCCAGCGCGCCGCCGACAAGCAGCGCGTAATCTGGAGATCGCGAGGGGTCTCCGGGAAACACGCCCACCCAGAACTTGCCGTAGATATTATCCCAGAAATAGGTGACGAACCAGTATCCGGCCGATGCCCCCACGAACACGGCCTCGCAGATTTTGTACCACACATTGTCCCGATACAAAAACGAGATGATCCCGAGCGTGAGAAACGCCGCCGTCCACAGCGCGAGATGATCCATGATGCCGGTGTTCATACCGTCACAGGCTCCGTTTCCCCTTACGTCGTTCGTGCATGAAGTAGGCCACGTTGCCGATGACAATGAATGCGACGACCACCAAGTGCGAAAACGATTGCGACAGCATGAACTTGGTTCCCTTGGCCAGCGTGCCGGTGAGCTGCTCGAACTCCGCCGCACCGTTCATGCCGCCCAGTATCCCCAGCAACTGGCCCGAGCGAACGTAGGGATACATGCCGGTTGTCTGAACGGCTGTGTTCCCGGCACCCATCTTGAGCCCATAGCGATCCACGGCAAACAGCACCCATTCTTTCGTGCCCGGGTATCCGGCGGAAAGATTGAATGAATAATCGACGTTGGCATAGTTCCGCACGTTGCGCACCAGCGGCAGACTGTCATACGGCGTGCCCTGGTAATCGGCTGGAAACATCGACTTGAAATCCGATCCCAGCCGCTGAATGACGAATTCGTTGCCGGATTGGAATCCCAGGTTGACGTAGTCGACACCGTAGACCGGAAGCTTGGCACGTATGTCAGGTTCATCGAGTATCTTCGTCAACGCGAGATTTGCCTGTTGCGGTCCCTGCGGCCAGAGACCAAAGATGATCATTTTGAAATCGTGCGCGAAACCATAACGCAAGAACGACTCGGCCATTGGCTGCAGCTCGGCAGCCGAAGGGGGATCGTAGTCGAAAGTCACGAGTACTTTGGAACCTGGCGGGACTTTCTGCAGATAATCATACAACATCTGAGCTTCCGATGAGATCGCCACTTTCTGGGTCAATGACATGAACAGCGGCATGGCCACGGCGATCCCCACATACAGGAACACCACTCGCCGCTCGGCGAATTTCCCCCGTATAGTCAAAATGAGAATCCATACAATTGACAAGCCAAGCATAATCGACACAAGCAGCGATACAGCCGGTGAGAACGACACTGAACCAAACCAGCCGGCATGCCGCCCGACATACCAGATGGCGCACAGTGCGACTACAAGGATTATCAGAAGAAGACGAAACATGCTGCGGCTCATGCCAATCAATCCCCTCCCAGGTGTGAGCGTTCAATGCCGAGGATAATCCGAAGCGAGGCGGAGACAGTCCCGAGTGCCACGCCGATCATGATCGCCCGCTGGCCGGCCGTGTTGGGGAAGTTCATGATCCAGGTCGCCAGGTCAGACAAACGCCAGTGCTCCGGCAGGAATCCGGTGGCGACATCACCAACCGGAACCCGTCCCACCATCACCAGAAACGCGGCCACCAAGAGGAGTGTCGCATCGAGGTTGCGAGCGCGAAACGCCCGGTACGATGCTGAAGCCACGAAAAACGCCAGGATGGCATACATGGTAGATGAGAGCGGAGAATACACATAATTGTAGATCCAGTCGGACCAGGTGCCCGGATTGCGGAAATCCCGGCCTTCGGCGAAACCGACCACCGCAACAATCAGGAAGCAGACCACGATGATGACCGCGTAGCCCCATTCCCCTCTGCGGGAGAAGATCTTTTGCAGGGATGTCTTGAAGAGATTAAGTGCCCCCAGCCAGATCGCGCATGCGGCCACTATAGAAAACCAATCCGACTGCCAGTTGCTTACTTTGGAAAACGGGACATGCGGGATGAAATACTGCACCACCATCACAACCCCGACAATCGCGGTAATGATGAGCGGTACTTCGCGACGCATTACTCGATCACCTGAAACAACCTGGCGGCGTTGGCGAGATGCAGGGTCTCGAGCAGAATGCCGATCACGATGGCGGCCAGGATTACGCCCTTGCCGATATCCTGTCCCTTGAGTGAACCAAGCTGCCGCGGCTCTTTGGACAAGTAGGCAGATGCGGCGAACAACTCTTCGCCGATCAACGTGTAGTCGCACGCCGCGACGAAGAACGGCAACTGCGATGGCTCTGAGGTTCCGGCAATCTGAATCGCGCCGACCGAGTTACCGGTCTCTGCCAGAATCAACGACTCGGCATAGAACATCCCCATCATGAAGATGGCGGCCGGTTTCTCGCGAACGACCAGACCATCGATCGCCGCAGCGTAACCGAACTGGTCGTCAGTCAAATATGTTACCTGATCTTCACGGAAGGAATCGGGGCGTCCCGACCGGACATATGCCTCTTTCACGACTTCGCGGCAGGTAACCATCACAAGCGAGCGAGCCACCGGCACATCGAGTCGAGTCTCGTACTGCGCCGCTTTCTCGGCGACACGACCGAGGATCGTAATACCGGCCAATGTGGCTACCTGGTCCATATCCTGTGAGCCGGGGATGTAGTAGACTTTGCGCCCCATTTCAGTGGCGCGGCCAACTGCTTCATCAACCGCCTCGAGCCCGGCGATCTTGCGAATGAAAAACGTCTTTCCGGCCTGGGCCAGCATGATGTAAAGGATAATGAAACCGCAAAGCATAACTGTCCCGACAAAGACATTGATGCGCCGCCAGTCGAACCACTGAGCCGTCGCCTTGACCGGGCCGACCGGCGCTGATTCCAACATCCAGACCTTGCCGAGCGTAGCAGCGGAAGAATCGCTGATTGTCCGCACTGTGTAGAAGTACTCTTTTCCTTCCACCACCTGCCCATCCTGGTACTTAGTGGTTCCGGCTGGCAGCATGGCGAGACCAGTAATTAAACCCGGCGCACCATTGACACTTTCGGCTCGAGCAATAGAGTAAGCCTTCACCAATCCCTCAGCGTGGTCATCCGGCGAAAGCTCCCAGGTTATGTCGATCGACTCGCCCCCGTCGTTCGGAGTATCCTTGACCACAACGTGACTGGCCGGTCGGATTGGTGTTGTAGTTATAGAATCAAGAGAATCAGCGGCAGCGAGTGTTGGATCTGGTCCCGCGAGCGTGGCGAGCGCAACCATACCAGTTAACAGGCTGAAGTGGGGAAAAGAAACAAACAGAGAAGGCAAGTTAGTCATCCTCAAGCTGCGATCTGGTTTCGTCGCAAACAAACAACAGTATACCCTTTGCTGACGAACTGCGGTCAGCATATGTTCAGTCGTCGGTATCATCTGACGCAGGAATTGCGGCAGCCGATGAGGATTCGGCCACGCTCCAAGCAGCGTCGGGCAAATCTATCGGCGGCCACTGCTCAAGTCAAGGACTAAATCGACGCACTAACTTGTCATACACCGAATTGGAACCGCCGTTTCGTGGACGGTACGCACTGAGAAAGTGAAACTTCCATAGACGCTACAGTTCAGATATCGAACCAGAGCCTGGAGCGTTCATGACTGATTCTACGCAAGTTGCCGCTTTACAATTTCTGGAGGCATGCGTATACTGGACGGCTCGGTCACCCTGCCAGACCGAGACCGTCCATGCAAAGGACCTGTGGTCGCGCCAGGCGTGGAGTATTGTGAAGGCAGCAAAGCGAGATATATAACCGATGGCCAAGTTTGCGAGTCCCGAGGAAATCAAAGTCATTGTTGCGACCGATTGCGGTTCGACCACCACGAAAGCAATTCTCATAGAATACCTCAACGGCGAATACCGCCTGCTCTCGCGAGGCGAGGCACCGACGACAGTCGAAGCTCCATTTGAAGATGTCACCATGGGAGTACTTAATGCGGTCGCGGAGTTGGAGGAGCTCTCGGGCAGGAAGTTGCTTGACGATCAGGGACGGTTCATCACGCCGGCAAATGGAAAAGAGGGAACCGACGTTTACATATCCACATCGTCGGCAGGGGGTGGGCTACAGATGATGGTGGCAGGCGTGGTGCGTTCTATGACGGCCGAGTCGGCTGAACGGGCGGCACTTGGCGCAGGGGCCATCGTGATGGACGTGATCGCATCGAACGACAAGCGGCTGCCGCACCAGCAAATCGAGCGGATACGGCATCTACGACCGGACATGATTCTCTTGTCGGGCGGAATTGACGGCGGTACAACTACGCACGTGGTAGAGATCGCTGAACTTGTTTCTGCGGCCGACCCGCGTCCCAGACTCGGCTCTGGCTACAAACTGCCGGTCATCTATGCGGGTAATAAAGATGCAACCGAGCCGGTCAAGGAAGCGCTGTCAGACAAAGTTGATCTGAAAGTGGTCCCGAACCTCCGCCCGGTCCTGGAGCGCGAAAACCTTGGTCCGGCCCGTGAAGAGATCCATGAACTGTTTATGGAACACGTCATGGCCCAGGCACCCGGCTATCGCAAGCTGATGTCCTGGACCGACGCGCCGATTATGCCGACTCCCGGTGCGGTGGGGCTCATTATACAGACCATTGCAGACATTTACAATATCGAAGCGGTTGGTGTCGATATCGGCGGCGCTACCACTGATGTCTTCTCAGTATTTCGTCCGGACAGCAAGACGCCGGTATTCAACCGGACGGTCTCGGCCAACCTGGGCATGTCGTACTCTATCTCCAACGTGTTCGCCGAGGCTACGCTGCCGATGGTGATGCGGTGGGTGCCGTTTCCGATGGACGAGCGGGACCTTCGCAACCGCGTGAAGAACAAGATGATCCGACCGACCACTATCCCGCAATCGATGGAAGAGCTGATCTTCGAGCAGGCGATTGCACGCGAAGCGCTTCGACTGGCGTTTATCCAGCACAAGAGTTTTGCGACAGTTTTGAAAGGGGTGCAACAGCAGCGAACGATCGCCGACGCTTTCGAGCAGTCATCATCGGGCGCCTCAATCGTCAATATGATGACCCTCAACATGCTGATCGGCTCGGGCGGCGTGCTTTCACACGCGCCGCGTCGGCAACAGTCGGCCCTGATGATGATCGATTCGTTCCTTCCCGAAGGAGTGACGCGCCTGGCGGTCGATTCCATCTTTATGATGCCGCAGCTCGGCGTGCTGACCGAGGTGCAGCCGAAAGCGGCTACCGAAGTATTCGAAAAAGACTGCCTGATTCATCTGGGGACCTGCATAGCGCCCTCCGGCACTACGAAAAAGCCGGGACCGGTGATGAAATACTGTATCGAGTTACCGGGCGGCACGGTCAACGGCACACTCAGTCATTTGGAAATGAAGCTATTCAAGCTTGGCTTGCAGTCGAACAGGCTGCCGCAAACCGTGAAGGCAACGTTCGAACCGGAACGGAACTACGATGTGGGCGGCGGCAAGGGTGTCAAGGTGGAGCGAGAACTGCATGGTGGGGTGGTCGGCGTCATCCTCGACGGCCGCGGTCGGCCGTTCGATTTGTCATCGCTGTCCGAGCAAGACCGCGTCACCTATCTGAAGAAGTGGATTCTGGAATTGAACATATATCCGGAAGGAGATTGGGGAAAATGACGCGCCACCCCAGAGCTATCGTGACAATCTCGCTGCTTGTTGCAGCGGCACTATCAGCGGCTGCTTCCCCTTCCCAAGCAACCAACTTCGTCAGCCTGAACGGCAAGTTCTACATCTCTTATCCCGCCGATTGGAAGCAGGTCGATTTCCTGACCGTAGATTATTTCCTGGCGCAGTCCAACGCGGGCCAGCAGACGTTTCAATACGAGGCCGTGTTCGCGCCGGCCGACCAGGTTCCGTTCAGCGATGGTCCGTATCTTATTCTCACTGTCGACACGATCGGCAATCTGACCGATCGGCAGATTGACTCAGTGCTCGATGATCTGTCCAAAGGGTTCGGCGCGCCGATCAACCGCACAACGAGCGGCGATCCGTTGACCGGGTTGACCGTGGCTGAACCGAGATATGACGCTTCCGCCCATCTTGTGACTATCCTTTCGGACATACGAGAGTTGAATCAGCCGCTTCGAAAAAGCCTGCTCGCGGTCAAGTTTTACCCCGGCGGTACGGCCAATTTCTATTTCTATGCGCCGGATTCTCTGTTCGCACGGGTCACTCCCGTGTTCAGGGACATTCTGGCGTCATTCTCGACGGAAAATATTCAAGCTGCCATGCCGAAAGAGGAATTGCGTCTGGCGGACTCCAAGAAAACGAGCGATACCTCGGACGGCAGCTCGACGAAACGCCGAGGCCTGTTTGGTGGCGGCATTTTTGTTGTCATCATCCTGATCATCGTGATGGCTCGTCGCAGACGGAAACGCCGCGAAGCGGAGCAGAATCTCCAGCACTAAGAGGAATACCCCCATGGGTCATGCGTATACGCCGGGACTGAAAGTCACCGAGAAACTACTCGTCAAGAAGAACCGTATTCTCCCTCTCAAGGGAGAGGTGGTCGTCAAGACGGGCGACAGGGTCAAGCCGAGCGATGTGGTTGCCCGGACCCATCTGCCCGGCAATGTCGTGCCGCTGAACATTGCCAATAAGCTGGGTATCCCGCCGGAAGACATCGGTACCGTCATGATGAAGAAAGTCGGCGATGGAATCAAGAACGGCGAGGTGATTGCTATCTCCAAGTCGTTGTTCGGCCTGTTCAAGAACGAATGTCAGGCCACGATCGACGGCACCATTGAATCGATCTCGCACGTAACCGGCCAGGTGCTCCTGCGCGGAGAGCCGACCCCGGTTGAAGTGAAAGCATATATCTCGGGCGAGGTGCTGGAGGTGATCCCGAAAGAGGGGGTGGTGGTGGCGTGCGTGGCCAGTTTCGTCCAGGGGATTTTCGGTATCGGCGGCGAGACGTTCGGCGCCTTGCAGGTGGTGGTCCCGGACCCGAATACCGTGCTCACCGAAAAACTCATCACCGAAAGTCACAAGGGAAAGGTTATAGTCGGCGGCTCGCTGGTGACGGCCGATGGCCTCAAGAAGGCGATCGCCGTCGGCGTCCACGGCGTGGTGGTCGGTGGATTTGACGACAAGGACCTTCGCGATTTCCTCGGCTACGATATTGGCGTGGCGATCACCGGCTCGGAGGATATCGGCACCACGCTGGTGGTGACCGAAGGGTTCGGCCAGATCAACATGGCGCAGAAGACGTTCGATTTGCTGAAGAAGCACGAAGGAGAAATGGCCTGCATCAACGGGGCAACGCAAATCCGGGCCGGCGTGATCCGGCCGGAAGTCGTCATTCCGGCGGTTGCGGAGTCGAATATCAAAGCTGAGGCAGTGGCTGGGCAGACCGAGGGACTGAAAGTGGGATCCCCGATTCGCGTCATCCGACATCCTCATTTCGGACGACTGGGCAAGGTGACCGACCTGCCGTCACCATTGACCGTCCTGGAATCCGAGTCCAAAGCGCGCATTCTCGAAGTGGAATTTGACGACGGTTCCCGTGCGGTTGTCCCGCGTGCCAATGTTGAGATGATTGAAGGCTGAAAAGCCGCAGAAAGAATTCGGTGTGAAACCCTCTCCACAAGGGAGGGTTTTGTTATTCGGGGCTGTCGGGCGACTCGACCGTATCTACCGGACCAGCGGGGGCAAAATCTGCGCTGTCGAGCAGCGAACTATCCACTCGCACCGCCGCCGGATCGAGCCGCGTACTATCGCGGAACTCGTCGGGATGTCCGGCCGCCGAAGTCTGGTCCTTTCCGGAACCATCCTTGGTACCACATCCCAGAATAAGCACGAGCAACAAACCGACAATGATGACTATTAAGCTTCTCATGTAACCACCACCCCTCCTGAGCCTCTAATAACGGGCTTGGGTTCTACCGGTCAAGTTTAATATTCGGCCGCCAAGACAACACAGAAGGGCGGTTTTAGTTGACGCTCCCATACGGCGCGTCTATTATGCTGTGTTGGGGAAAGTTTGCCCAACAGGCTGCGTATAAGCAATGTAACTCCTTCGGCAAGAGAGTGATAATAGATGCCAAAGCTCATTCTTGCGAGCCTGTTTTCCGGCTCGCTGTGGGAAATAATCGGGGAGACCTCCGCCTTCGGCGGGTTCATCCTCGCCGTCCTTCTGTTCATGTCGGTCACCTCGTGGGTGGTGATACTGAACAAATGGCGGCAGTTCCGGTCGGTTGACCGGGACAACGAGCGCTTTCTGAACATGTTCCGCAAAGCGAGGCGCATCGGTGATGCCGTCGACCAGATCAAGCTGTTCCCCCACGCACCGTTGGCCGGTATCTATGCCGCCGGCGTACAGGAACTGGTGACGCTGGTGAACCGTAAGACCGGCGGCAAGCCGGAAAGTTTCACGCCGCTCGATAGTAATGACTTCGACGTGCTTGAAATGACCATGGAGAAGACGATGACCGATGAAATGGGCAAGATGGAACGGCTGGTGGTATTCCTTGCCACGACGTCATCGGCGGCTCCGTTCATGGGCCTGCTCGGCACGGTGGTCGGCATTATGGATTCATTCTGGTCAATCGGCGAGCGCGGAAACGCCTCGCTGGCCATCGTGGCACCCGGCATTGCCGAAGCGCTGCTGGCCACAATTGTCGGTCTCGGCGCCGCCATCCCGGCGGTCATTGCCTACAACTGGGCCAACAACAAGACCAAATTCCTCAACGACAAGGCGGGCGGGTTCATCCTGGAGTTTCTGGCCCGCGCCAAGAAGGAACTGTTCTGATGCGTCGCCCTCCTCATCGGACCTATCGGTCGATGGCCGATATCAACATCGCCAACCTTGTCGACGTGGTGCTGGTGCTCTTGATCATATTCATGATCTCCGCGCCGTTGCTTCAGTCCGGCATCGAGGTCAACCTGCCCAAGACCAAGGCGGCCGCCGCCGAGGAAGAACGCGAGGGGGTTGTCATTACCATGGATGCCAAGGGAGGAGTGTATATCAACGATGTCTGGTCGCGGATGGACAAGTTCGAAGAAGCGCTGGATAAAGAGATAAAAGCCAAGAACACGAGCGCCGTGTATATCCGTGGTGATTCGTCGGTCCCGTATGGCCTGGCTATCGACATCATCGGACGGATCAAGGAAATGGGGATAGAGCAGATCGGGCTGGTGACCGCCCATCAGGACAAGGGACAGAAGAAGCTGAAGAAATGATCGTACTCAAGCGGGACATCATATTCGCACTTATGCTGCATGTCGCGGCGGTAGCGGCGCTGACGGTCTCCAAGCCGTTCGATTTCCGTAAGCCGCTCCACATGGATGAGGTAATCCGTGTCACTCTCACCGGCCCACCGCCAATGAGGCCCGCGCCGCAGGTGGCCGTCGGCCCTGCGGTGACCGCACCAACTATACCGGCCGCAGTACCTATTACGGACCCCAAGCAGCCGAAGAAGAAGCCCGCAACCAAGCCAAAGCAGGCTACCAAACCACCGAAGCGGGTCATTCACGAGCCGAGTGCGGCAGAGCTGGCGCAGTCGACTGAGATAGAAGGAGTTGGTAAAGACTCACCGTTCGCCGGAGCAACGATAAGCAATAGCTCGTTCACGTACCCTTACTGGTTCGAGCAGGCATTCATCAAAATCCAGTCCAACTGGCGCAACCCGGTGGATGCCGATGGCGTGATTGTGTGCGTTGTCTATTTCGAGGTCATCCGCTCCGGGAGAGTCGCTGAGAACAGAGTGCAGAAATCTTCCGGTATAACTGCATTTGATGACGCTTGTCTGGCGGCAGTGGACCGCTCCTCGCCGTTTCCACCCCTTCCGCGCGAGTTCCGCGATGAAATCATTGGCATCACATTGCCGTTCAAATATGAACCAAGGTAAGGCATACATGAACTTTCGGATATGGCTCTCCGCTCTCTTGATTCTCGGCGTCATTTCACCGGCCTGGGCGCAAGGCGACGATGAGGACGTTCACACTATTTTCTTCGACACCATTCGCACGGGAGATGTCCGCCCAACACCGGTCGCGGTCGAAGATATGAAATATATCGGCACCCAGTATATCACCGCTGCCGATTCGCAGATCATGGGTTCGCTCACCGGCGTGGTCCAGTTTGATCTTGATTTCTACGCCGATTTCGAGTTGGTCCGCCTCGATCCGTTCTATTTGAAAACATACGAGATCAAAGAGATGGACCTGCTGGGCTGGCAGCGACTCGGAGCACAGTATCTGGTGCGACTGGAAGCGGAGTTTCCGGCCGCCAATCTTCGCTCCCGATGGCGCCTGCTCGACACCAAGACCAAACAGGAGATTGGCAAAGGACTGTTTGAGGGGGACAGATATTCCTGGCGGGAAACTGCCCATAGAATCTCGAACGACATTGTGAAGACGCTCACTGGCGAACGAGGGGTGTTTCTCACGCAGATCGCCTATATCAGGAAAATCGGCAAGGCCAAGGAGATATTCATCGCCGACTACGACGGCGCCAACGAGAGACAACTGACCAAAATGGGGACGATCAACATCTCTCCCTGTTTTGCACCGAGCGGGCAGGATATCTACTTTATCAGTTTCCGGGATGGGGATGCGCAATTATTCAAAGTTGACGTTAACAGCGGTAAAGTAAGCAAACTGACCAATTTCCCCGGGCTGGTGTCGGCGCCGGCTGTCTCTCCCGATGGTAACAAGATCGCGTGCATATTGACCAAAGATGGTAACTCAGAGATCTATGTGCTGGATATTTCGGGCAAGGTCATCAAGCGCCTGACCAATCACCCGGCAATCGAGTCCGCCCCCACCTGGTCACCTGATGGGCGTCTGATCGCATTCACCTCGGACCGGACCGGTAGTCCGCAGATTTATACCATGGACGCCGATGGTTTCAACGTGAAGCGATTGACCTACGAGGGGAAATACAACGACTCCCCCCTGTGGTCCGCTCGCGGCGACCGTGTGACGTTTGTGAGCCGCACCAAGAGCGGCCGGTTTGATCTGGCCTCGATAGATACTTCGGGTGAAGGGTTTCGCATCCTGACGCAAGTGGGCCAGAACGAGAATCCGCATTTCTCGCCCGATGGCAAGCAGTTGATTTTCGCTTCCACTCGTCTTGGTACCGACGACATCTATACCGGGGACCTGTCAGGTCGAAATCAGAGACGCCTGACGCGCAGCGGTAGTTGTTCAAACCCGATCTGGGGGCCGATGCGTTGAGGTTAGACCCCGTGGGCCGAAACGGGACTCGACAGGTACGGTAATCGCTTAGTGGGCTTTCGGTTACGAAAGTGGAACCGCCGCTTGATTTAGACCCTTTTTTGTTGACCCTGTCGGACAAGGCGTTTAGATTCAACCATTGTTGACAGAGTGCATACATGGAATTATGTGACTAATATGGAGGTATCAGCACACATGAAAAAATTACTCTTTGTACTGGCCGTTGGATTACTGGCGGTGGCGCTTGTGGGTGTCGGTTGTGGCAAGAAGAAAGTTGCCGAAGAACAGCCGGTCACTCCACCGGTGGTGAAGGACACAACGACGCCCAAGACGGAAACGCCGCCCGAGACGCCCAAGCCGACACTACGGGAAGACCAGTTCCAGACCGTGTATTTTGATTTTGATAAATACAATCTCCGCCCGGATGCGAAGGCGGGCCTGGATGCCGACTACGCGCTGTTGCAGGAATACCCGGATGTGATCGTCAAGATCGAGGGGCATTGCGACGAACGCGGCACGGTGGAGTATAACCTTTCGCTCGGCGAAAAGCGGGCTCGTTCCGCCATGGATTACCTGACCGGTCTGGGAATCTCGGCCAACCGCATTTCCATTATCAGCTACGGCAAGGAGCGCCCGGCAGTGATGGGAAGCGATGAATCGGCCTGGGCGAAGAACCGTCGGTGCGAGTTCCGTATCGTCTCTCAGTGAGTACGATGAACACGATAGGCTCCGACAAACGACATCTGATAGTCGCCGTCGTTCTGACGGCGGTTGTCAGCCTGGTGGTTCTCTCCGGCTGCGTCACCAAGCGCGATATCGAAGAGATCAATATCCGGTTGGACCGGATCGAGCAGAAAGCTGTCCAGACGCAAAGGCTGGTCGCCCAGATGGATTCCACCAACACGGCCAGTGCCGAAGCGGATAAGAAACTCCGCAACGACATGCAGCAGACAGTGCTGGACCTTCAGGGGCAAATCGCCAAGCTGCTGGAGAACTACAACGACCTGCTGACGAAAGTTGATGCACTCAGTCGCTCGAAGTCCCGTATCCAGAGCTCACCAGGAGCCCAGGACGGTGGCGAAGGCACAACCGCTACGCCCCAGTCGTCGGACTGCGACAACGCCTACGACGAGGCATTCCTGTTGGTTCGCAAAGGGGATTACGACAAGGCCATTACGGGATTTCGTGGCTTTCTGACCACATGCCCAAAACATGCTTCAACGGAGAACGCCTACTACTGGATCGGCGAGTGCTATTATTCGCTGGAGAAATACTCCGACGCTATCACGGAGTTTGAGTATCTGTTGAAGACCTACAAGGCGACGGCAAACGCCAGTCGCGCCTTATACAAGCTGGGGCGATCCAAGCAGGAGCTCGGGCAGAAAGCGGATGCCAAGAAGATATTCCAGCGTCTGATCGACGAGCACGGCGGCACACTTGAGGCCGAACAGGCCAAGGAACGGCTCAAAGAATTGAAGTAGCCATGCGAGTCGACAAGCTGCAAGTTCGCATCGAGACCCCGACCGGCGAAAACATCCCCGGCCGGGGTTTTTACCAGAGAGATGAAGAATCGCTTTATGTGCAGATCGGCCAGTTTGATCCAGCCCATCGGTTTTTTTCATTTCTCGACGGCGATCCGGTACGACTGGACCTTGACAAGGAAGGACGCCTGGTGTTCATCGAAGTGGCCGTGCCCAGGCGCGCCTGGCGTGTCGAATCGGGTCTTGTCCCACCATTAGCAGTCCTTCCTCGCGATGTCCGCTGGCTTGATTTTCGAGGCCGTATTGGCCTACCTGTCGTATCGACAAACCTCGAGCGGTCAATTGTGAAACTGGTGCTCTCGCAGGAGCCGCCGGCTCAGACGATCGCGCTGGCCGACTCGGTACTTCTCGAAATATCTGCCGAACAGACAGCAGTCGCTATCTGGGTGACGGAAATTGTGGATGATCTCGCCGGGCGGGAGATTGCCGCCTATCGGCGTCGTGGACGCACGCTTGGCCTCGTGGCCGCCGCATTGTGATTGACTCGGCATAGCCGCCCCCCTTAATTCATGCCATGAGTGGCACGCCCGACAAGAAGCTCCTGGCCGAATACGAGCAACTCAAGCAACAGCTCAACCACCACAATTATCGATATTACGTGCTGGATCAGCCGGAGATTACCGATGCCGACTACGACCGGCTGTTCGACCGGCTGGTCACCATCGAGAAAGAGCATCCCGAACTGGCCACGCTCGATTCCCCTAGCCAGCGCGTGGGAGCGACGCCATCGAAGAAATTCGCACCGGTGCGACATCGGGTGCAGATGCTGTCGCTGCAAAAAGTAACAAGCACTGAGGAGTTTGCGGAGTTTGACCGCCGTGTGCACGAGGGACTTGATGTAACCGCCGATATCGAATATGTGACGGAACCTAAGCTTGACGGTCTGGCCGTGGAACTGGTCTATGAGAAAGGTCTGCTCGTGCTTGGCTCGACGCGGGGGGACGGGTCGGTCGGTGAGAACGTCACAGTGAATCTGCGCACAGTCAAAAACATCCCGCTCAGACTGTCCGCAAGGGCGGCTGCCATGTATCCGCTTCTGGAGGTCCGTGGTGAGGTTATCATGCGCCGCTCCGCTTTCGAGAAGCTCAACGCGAAACTTACTGCGCAGGAACTTCCACCGCTGGCCAACACGCGCAATGGTGCCGCCGGGTCGTTGCGTCAACTTGATCCGAAAATCACTGCCTCTCGCCCACTCTTGTTTTACGCCTATGGTATTTCCGCTACCGACCTTTCGGGACTGGAGACCCAGCAGAAGACGATCGACTTCCTGAAAGGGGAAGGGTTTCGGGTCAATGAACATATCGAACCGGTTCGCGGAGTTGACCATGCCGCGAAGGTATTTGAAAAGCTTACGCAACTGCGGCCAACGCTTGATTACGAGATCGATGGCATGGTGGTGAAAGTGAACCGGTTCACGGATCAGGTTCGGCTCGGTCAGGTTTCACGCGCACCGCGCTGGGCAGTGGCTTGGAAGTTCGCCGCGGAACTCGCGGAGACAATTCTCGAAGATGTAGAGTTCTCAGTAGGACGTACCGGTGTTATTACGCCGGTTGCCAAGTTGAAACCGGTCCGTGTGTCCGGTGTGACTGTCTCGAACGCCTCACTGCACAACGAAGACGAGCTAAAGCGGCTGGATATTCGGATTGGTGACGCCGTGGTTGTACGGAGGGCGGGTGACGTTATCCCCGAAGTTGTTGAAGTGATAACTGAGAAACGGCACAAGGATGCCAGGTCGGTTCGGTTCCCCACACAATGTCCCTCATGCGGAGAGCCGATCTCGCGGCCCGAAGGGGAAGCGGCACACCGCTGTGTTAACGCCGCCTGCCCGGCACAACTTGAAGGACGGCTGATTCATTTTGCATCGAAAGGGGGATTTGATATCGAAGGGCTCGGCGACAAGCTGGCTCGACAACTCATCAGTAATGCACTTGTGTCCGATCCGGCCGATGTCTTCTTCCTGACCAAGGAACAACTTCTTCCGCTCGATCTGATGGGGGACAAGAAAGCTGAGAACCTGCTTGAGGGGATCGGACGCTCCCGTGCAGTGGGTCTCCCCCGCATCATCTACGCGCTTGGCATAATCGGTGTCGGCGAGGCCGCGGCAAAACTCCTAGCGGATCATTTTGGGATGTTTGAGCGGCTGGCTGCCGCCTCGCTCGATGAACTGCAGAACATCAACGGCATCGGTCCAGAGATCGCACAGAACATTGTCGATTTCTTCGCCGGTCCGCACAATCGCGGGATGATCGAGAAGCTTCATCGCGGCGGAGTCGAATTCCCACCGTACAAGACCACAACGAAGAAGGGCAAACTACTGGGGAAAACGTTTGTTATCACCGGCACGTTGTCACAACCGCGCGAACACTTCAAAGATATGATTGAGAAAAATGGCGGCAAGGTGGCGGGGTCCGTCTCGAAGAAAACCGATTACCTGCTCTGCGGTGAAGATGCCGGCTCCAAGCTCGATAACGCGAAAAAACTTGGCGTGAAGATCATCGACGAGACCGCGTTTCAGTCACTTCTGTAGTTTGCTTGACTCAGTTAGCACGGTTCTGCCAGGTCCTGTCATCCGCTGACAGGTGGATGATGTGACCTGGCAAATTCGACTTCTGCTGCCTGTAACGCATCAAACGGATCCACAATCCGAAACCGACCCTGCTTCAATACGATCGGACGGATTTTGACATAGGCATTGTCCCTCCAGGCGGCAGCCGAGTCGGACGTGAGATGTGTTCCTCCCGATGCTCCAATCTGAAACCACTCATCGAGGCAGATCACCACATGTGTCGCTTGACCTGCTTCATTCACAGCGAACAACAGGGCGCCCGACCTTGGTGAATCAAGTGAATGAGATAAAAACCGTTTCAGCAAGCCATCGGCACTCAGGTTTTTGCGCTCAGAGAGCTGCCCGGCCGTTTTGAGACATTCGATCACAAATCCGGAGCAGTCAAAACCTGACGGATCATCTCCGCCCCACACGTAGGGAGTCCCCAGATACGAAAGGGCAGTTCGTAGGAACCACCGTCGTGATGCAGCACATCGAGTCATGCCAACAGGCAATTAGCCTGATTCTGGTGCGATTCGGAGCGGAAATTGCGCTTGGGCTATCGGCGGGCTTGCCGTTGCGCCCAGTAAACGCCACCGAGCACGCACGCGGCGCCGATGGCTGTAATGGCCGTGAATTGCTCCCCCAGATACGGAACTGCCAGAGCCGTGGTTGCCACCGGTTCCAGATAGAGGAAATAACCAGCCTTGGCTGCGCCGATCTTGGCGATCCCCTCCTGCCAGAACCAGTGCGCCAGAGCAGTGCCGAGAATCCCCAGGAATAGAATGGCAATAGTCGCTTCTAATGGAAGATGCGCAAATCGGGACCAGTTGGAAGTGAGCGCCATGTACCCAAGCAGCAACACACCGCAAGGCAGGAGAATCGCAAATGTGATCGCGACCGGATTCCGCTCCCGCGAAATATCACGTGTGGCGACAGTGTAGATCGCCCAGGTGAACGCCGATCCCAAAACCAGCCAGTCTCCCACGCTCTTCATCCAGCCGATATGTGACAGATCGCCGTGCGAAATGAGAAGGACAATTCCTACCGTAGCGACAACAATCCCGATAATCTGATTCCGTCCGATCTTCTCTTTGAGGAACAGATACGACAGAACCGCCAGCACCAGCGGCGTCACTGAGATCAGCCATCCCGTATTAGTGGCCGACGTGTATTTGATTCCGGTAATCTGAATCAGAAAATGAGTAGTGATGACAGCCGAACCGAGCAGGAGGTTCATATTCTGATGGTAGTTGAAATGCAGGCGAATCTTCTTTTTGGCAATTACTACCAGAAGTATGGGAAGTCCTATGAGAAGACGGAGTCCCAGCAGTTCGGCGGGCGAGACATAGGACAACGCGACCTTGGTGGCGACAAATGTCCACCCCCAGATTATGACGGTGAACAACAGCAGAAAGCGCGTGAGGATCATACGGCTTGTTCCGTGAGTTTCATACCTTGCATGGCCGAAGCCCTCCGGCTGTCACCGGAGGGCTTTCGTTTGCGTGCACCCACCTCCGAGCCACGTACTGGCGAATCGTATGACTCGTCAACTCAGGCTGGGGAAACCTGCAACACACATCGGTAACTTCGTACCGTTGCTACCTTCCGGTCCTGGCGGGGTTTGAAGGCCTTTGTTGCGCAAGACCCAACCCTCAACGCATTCGAGCCGTCGGACACCACCAGCCGAACAGCCCTCGGGTGGGAATTCGACCCCGGTAGAGCGGGTTCCGGGTTACAGGGCACCGCTAACTCCCCATCTAGCACAGGCTTTGCCTGTTTTACCGCTTCGCGATTCAAGACGTTTAGCCCTGAATCGTTCGAGCAATTCAGTATCGCATCCTAGTCAGCTTCGCGAACAAAACCGCGTAGGTCGGGTTCCGAGTCCGCTTCGGACGAGAAACCCGACAAGCCATCACAAAAACAAAATGGAGCAGATCGGGATCGAACCGACGGCCTCCACGTTGCGAACGTGGCGCTCTCCCAGCTGAGCTACTGCCCCAAGGACATCGTCCTATCTACCGCTTCGCGAATCAAGACGATACTGCCTTGAATCGTAGGAGCGGTGACATACAAATCAATAACAGCATGGGCGAAGCCCGGTGCCGTACGGGCGAATAGATAATGAAATCCAGGGTGCAAGCCAAGCGGTTTTTGGGGAAATGCAGCTGGTACTTTAGAGGTGCTTGCGAACCGAGTCCAGGATCCTCGCATATCTGTCAGCATCAGTATAGCCGAGGAATCGATATATCAGGTCTCCCTCGCGATTGAAAAAGCAGGCGCATGGATACCCCGAGATGCCGTAGATGTTGTTCAACTCGCGACATGTGACCAGGCTATCACAATATGGCACCAGGCTGTCGATATCCGGATTCACCTGGACTGCATTAAACGACGCGTTAAGAATGGTTATCACGCTTCTGTCGGTCAGCACCTCCGATTTGAGCTTCCGGCACCATCCACACCAGTCGACAGAAAAAAGACCACGGAATGGCTCTTTTTGGCGACGGAGGTGTCGTATACCATTGCGCTGCTGACCCAAAACACTGAATCATCTGCCCCGACATAAACATCGGTGGCAACCATCTTGTCCGAATTGCAATCAACAGTCAGCAGACTGACGAAAGCGGCGCCCAGGAGCACGAGCAATTTCATCTGTTGCATTTAGACCTCCTCCTTTGGGGCTTCGAACTGAGATTTAATGACACGAAAGAGTATATGGCTAGGTCTGTCAATGATCTTTCAGGCGGTCTGCCCTACAGCATCACACCGGCCCGGAGCAAAGCGGTTGGGCCGAACCTGATACGATTCCGCCCATCCCACCCCTCAAATGCCTCGAACACACCAACTTCGGCAAAAAACGCTGCTGCCATGTCGCTGAAAAAAATCACCTCAAGGCTCCCTTTGAAGGTTATGAAATCGGCAGGGTTAAGATAGGTGGTGTCAATTGTACGGACAACCGCCAGCCTTCCATATCCAAAGAAGAGGCTGGGGCGGAAAGCGACCTTGCTTTGTTTGCCAATCTGCATGTATTTCACCCCCAGCGACACATCGAGCATATGCTGCCCGATCTCAAACGGATATACGCGGTGGACATCGAAACCAACCCCCCAGTACCAATGCGGGCGGATGCGGAAATCCATGCCGGCGCCGAACGTGAAGCCGGGAATCAGCGATTGTTCCTGGGAGTTAATATGGCCGGTGCCCGACCCAAGGAACCCCAGGCGCATGAAATAGAATCCCCGTTTGTCCCAAAGCCGTTGCGTTTGCGTATACGATTGAGACCGTGCAACCGCTGGAGCAAGACCTGCCAGGAGTATAATGGACAAGAGTAGTCGCGAGATCGGTGTTGGCATAAGGCAATGAGCGCCAAACTGAAGCAGAAGTCAATGCATACCTGCAGTGGTCAAAATATGATTCCCCCAAGTGGTCAATTCCCCTATATTGATAATTCATGAACTACACAGTTTTGGCCAGAAAATATCGGCCGCAGACATTTGATGATGTTGTGGCGCAGGAGCATGTCACCCGAACGCTTCGCAACGCCTTGAAGAACAACCGGATCGGCTCCGGATATCTGTTCTGCGGGCCGCGTGGGACCGGCAAAACCACGGTCGCACGGATACTGGCCAAAGCAGTCAACTGTGTCAACGGCCCCACCCAGACGCCTTGCGGCGAGTGCCCGGCCTGCAAAGAGATCACGGCCGGTTCCTCACTTGACGTACTCGAAATCGATGCTGCTTCGAATACCGGGGTGGACGATGTCCGGACTCTTCGTGAAAACGTCCGCTACCTGCCAACAAACGGCAAGAAGCGCATCTATATCATCGACGAGGTCCATCGGCTGTCGGGTGCTGCGTTTGACGCGCTCCTGAAAACTCTCGAAGAGCCGCCGCCGCACGTCATGTTCGTATTCGCCACTACCGAACCGACCAAGGTGCCGGAGACGATTCTCTCACGGACACAGCGATATGACTTCCGCCGCGTCTCGGTCGATGAGTTGACCTCCCACCTTCGGACGATAGCACAACGGGAACACCTTACCATCGACGATGCCGCGCTGCATTTGCTGGCCCGAAAGGCTGACGGTTCGGTGCGCGATTCGTTGTCGCTGATGGATCAGATAACAGCCTTCGCCGGTGACACGATCGGCGAACAGGATGTGGTCGCGGCGCTTGGCCTGGTTGATCGACAGTTCCTGTTCGATTTCGTGAATGCGGTGGCCGAGGCGGACGGGGCCAAAGCGCTTCATTTGACAAAACGTCTGTTCGATGCCGGAGTGGATGTTGCCGACTTTGTGTCTGAGCTGCTGGATCACTTTCGTACATTGTTGGTGCTCTCATCCGGCCCGGAGTCTGCGGAGCTGCTGCCGCTCGGTTCGGCGGAACTGGCCGAGTATCAGAAACAGGCACAGAACTACTCCGTGGGGGATCTGCTCCGGCTGATCAAGATTGCATCGGAGGTCATACGGGATCTCAAGGATGGGGGGTTGGACGAGCGGCTTTTACTGGAGGTGGCGTCGGTCAGAATGGCCGATATGGAATCGACCGTCAGATTGGAGGAGGTACTCAAAGCGCTAAGCGCGCTCCCGATCGGGGCAGCTTCCGGTGCCGCCGGCCCTGGTGGTGTACCGGATTTTTTTCCGGCCGCGCCGCTGAGAAAAGACGAGGTTCCAGCGGCGGCCGGCCCTCGTGATGTCACAACTGTGGCGGCAGAAGCGCTGGCGCAGCCATCGCGGACACTGAATCTTGCCCAGGTCCACGCCGGCTGGGAGGGGTTCCTGACAGACCTTCGGCACACGAACCCGATGCTCGCCTCGCAAGTGCGCATGGCGGAGATCAAGAGTGTTAAGGACAATCAGGTGACTCTGCTGTACTTCGCCTCCGGCGAAACATCCATGCAGCTGGTGCTGAAGGTTGAGAACTTGAACGCCACTATTCGAGCGTTACGCGAACATTTTAAGGCCAATGTCACGCTGAAAGTGGAGATCGACCGTTCAAAGGAACACCCGAACCCGCCACTCGCCAAAGGCGAGCAACCGAAGGTTGACATCAAGAAGCTGGTCGAGGAGTCACCGCGACTCAAACAGTTGATCGACAAAGTCGACGGCGAAGTAATCGGCGTCAAGAAAGTACAATGAACAGAATATATTTCGGTGCTACGGTAAGGAGCAAATAAGATGGGCATGGGCGGACTGGGCGATATGATGAAACAGGTGCAGAAGATGCAGGCCAAAATGGCGGAGATCCAAGCCCAGCTCGAGAAGGCGCAGGTCGAAGGGTCGGCCGGGGGCGGGATGGTGAAGGTGATCGCCAACGGTAAACACGAGGTCATCTCTGTGACGATTGATCCCGAGGTGGTAGACAGGAATGATGTCGAGATGCTGCAGGACCTGGTCGTCGCTGCGGTCAACCAGGCGCACCAGAAAGCGCAGGAACTGGCATCGGAGCAAATGGCGGAACTGACCGGCGGACTCAAGATCCCTGGTCTAAATCTCCCCTTCTGAGAGCAAGATGATGTTACAATCGGCGGATTCGGTCGAACGACTTATTACCGAATTGACACGGCTGCCCGGCATAGGTCGAAAATCGGCGGCCCGCTTGGCATTTCATATCCTCAAGCTGACCAAGCAGGAGGCCAATGACCTGGCCGAGGCTATCCGGGTAGTCAAAGAGAAGGTGGGGTTTTGCTCGGTCTGCTGCAATATTTCCGAAACCGACCCCTGTCGCGTCTGCACCGATCCAAAACGCCGATCCGACGTGCTCTGCGTGGTGGAAGAGGTTTCCGATGCTGCCGCCATGGACAAGGCGGAGGGATTTAATGGGCGATTCCATATTCTGGGCGGACGTCTCTCGCCGTTGAACGGTATCGGGCCGGATGATCTGAATATCCAGCAGCTTCTCACCCGTCTCAAGCCGGAGGTGACCGAGATCATCCTCGCCACTAATCCTAATGTCGAAGGCGAAGCTACTGCGACCTATTTGGCACGTCTCTTGAAACCGCTGGGCGTGAAAGTCACCCGCATCGCCCGTGGTCTGCCGGTCGGCTCGGATCTGGAGTATGCGGACGCCGTCACCCTGACACGGGCTCTTGAAGGGCGACAGGAGTATTGATCTTTCTCGACGTATGGATAACGGGACTCCACTCGCCAGGCGCACGTTGTATCTCCTGATCGTTACCGCTGCACTTTTCGCGGCCGGCCGTTTCCTGGGGGGGAGCTTGTTTGATAATAACTGGTCATTCACTCAGTGGCGGGCGTTCTCCTGGTGGTACGGGGTTGTATGGCTGTTGCTGTGCGCCGCAGGACTCCACGCGGCATATCATCACCACGAACGGCTGCAAAATTTGATTGTGAAACGGCTTTTCGCACCGGTCGCTCTGGCGATTCTGACCATTGCTGCCATTCTGCTCAGTTTTGATTCGTTTGTCTACGGCGGTGGAAACCTTCGAATTGGCCAGATAGGCCAGGTCAACACCGCCGTGTTTCATTGGTACGAACTTGGCACAACCGCAATCGTGGCCTTGCTATTCCAGGCGACCAGTCTGTTCTCATCGAAACCACACATAGCCGCGTGGTGGGCCTGGCGGTTGTTCTCTTTTCTGTGTGCCGGATTGACGATCTGGGGTGCGATCAGATTGTCGGCGGCGCTTGCTCAGGGAAAAGCGGAGTGCGTGTGGCTAACCATGATTCTCCTGTTCGGCGGCCACACCCTTGTTCTTTTGGGATACACAGGGATCGAACCGGTATTGGTAGCTTCTGTGATCTGGTTTGCGGCGCTCGCGCTGCCCGCGCTGCAGTCGCGCCGCGGCAGGCATGTGATGATACTCTGGGGGCTGACTGCGCTGGCTGTTGTCATGCATGCCGCGAATCTATACCTGATACCGGCAGTGGTCTATGTGTCGATCGCCGGCACGGGCAAGCAGTCGCGCCAAGCTCGGACGGCGATAGCGGCCTCGGCGCTGCTACTGTGCGCGCTGATCGCGACGACATACTGGTACGCAGACCGGTCGTTTTCGTTCTCGGATCAAATCCTGTTTCTGCACGGCAAGAGCCCGTTCAATGATTACAGCCTGTTCTCGCTCCGCCATCTTGGGGATTTCACACAACTTCTGTTTCTCGCCTCTCCCCTGCTGGTACTGATCGCAGGGCTGACACTACGGCAACATGCAATGGATCCGCGGATGCGGCTGTCGGCTGTCGGCTGGATACTTCTCTTAGGGGGCAGCGTGACAGCTTTTGTCATCAATCCGATCAACGGCATTCCACTGGATTTTCCCCGCCTTGCGGCGTTCCTATGCCCCGTTGCATTGCTGGTGGCTTGCATCGTAGCGGCACAGGGCGGACGAACTGCTGCCATGGTCGCCGTGTTCGCTCTGATGGCGCCGCTCTCATACTTGCCGGTATATATCAGGATCGATCATGCCGGGCCGTATGTCACAGAGTACCTGGATAAGCATGATGCGTTGTATCGAACCGCCTGTTTGTCATTCCGTGATGCCTACTTCGCGCGGAGGGAGTTCAGCAGCGCCGACCAGTGGGAATGGAAGCTGCCGGTGAAATCGCCGGAGGTGCTGAACCTCCGCGGCATCAGTTCTCTCTCTATGAGTGGGGACAACGAGGAGGCGCTCCGGGTACTGTATCCGTTGATTGCCAAGAATCCGTACTGGGACGAGCCACGGGCGCTGGCAGCGCAGATACAGATGAAGCTGCAGCGGTTCAATCTGGCCAAGCCGCAAATCGACACCTGTTTGATGCTGGCCCCTGATAAGAAGGAGCATCTGACCCTTCTGTACCAGTATCTTCGCGACAATCAGCGATATCCCGAAGCTCTGGCCCAGGTAGAAAGAGCGAAGCAACTCTACCCGCATGATATGGATGTCGCTATCGATTACGTGATCGCCAAATACCGGATCGCTGATTATGTTGGCGCCGAAAGCGCAGCCGATTCACTGCTGGCCGCTGATTCAACAACGGCGTACGCTCATCTCATCAAAGGATTGCTCTATGAACGAAACGGCGATGTGGTGCGAGCAGTGCGACACTACGACAGCTTCGTCACCCTGGCTCCCGAGGAACCGGAGGCAGCTACCATTCGGCAGCGACTGAATGTGCTGAGAGAGAGAGTACCGAGCGGTCGATAAGGGTCACTGACGGTATTGCATACGGGCGAAACCGTCCATCGCGGCAACTTTGTAAGCTTCACTGAGCGTCGGGTAATTGAACACCGTGTCAACGAAATAGTCGAGTGTCCCGCCGTGGGTCATGACGGCCTGACCGATGTGAATCAGTTCCGTGGCCCGGTCCCCGATGATATGTACGCCGAGGATTCGCTTTGACTTGAGATCAAAGATGATTTTGAGCATACCGTCGTGGTCGTTGATGATCTGGCCTCGCGCCAACTCGAAATAACGGGCCACGCCTATCTCATACTCGTGGCCGGCCGCAGTGAGGGACTCTTCTGTTTCTCCCACAATCGAGACCTCCGGAATGGTGTAAATGCCAAACGGCAGGAGAGTATTGAGGCATGAGACGCTGTCTTTCTTGAACGCGTGGATGGCGGCGAGTCTCCCCTGGTCCATTGAGACCGACGCCAGTGAAGGGAAACCAATCACGTCCCCGACCGCGTATACGGTTGGGACAGTAGTACGATAATATTGGTCGACCTTGACAAGGCCATGGTCATCAGTCTCGATCCCCAGGCCTTCCAGACCCAGGTTATCAGTATTACCGTTTCGTCCGGCCGCATACAGCAGGCGGTCGGAGACCACGCGCCGTCCCGACCTGGTGACGGTCACCACCTGGTTGTTCTCCACCGAGAAGCTCTCCGCCGCTTCGCCGAGGATCAACGTAATGCCGTACTTGCGCATCAGATACACGAGAGCATCACCGATCTCATGATCGAGAAACGACAGGAGTTTCTTGCGAGAGTCGACTATGAATACCTTCACGCCGAGATGCGCGAAGATGCACGCGTACTCGCAGCCGATCACGCCCCCTCCGGCAATGGTGAGGGTCCGTGGCAGGATATCCATGTCGATGATCGTCTCGGCATCGTAAATGTATTTGCTGTCGAACGGCACGTGCGGGGGATGATACGAGCGGGTACCGGTGGAGATCACGATCACCTCCGCCGTGAGGATGCGATTGGAGTTCGTGTCCTCGGAGACCACGACCGTGTTCGGGGAGGCGATCATGCCGGTGCCATGAATCACCTCAATCCGGTGCTGCGCCATATTCTGCTGGATGACATCGAGCTCCTGCTGAATCACCTGGTCTTTGCGGTAGGTGAGGTCACGCATCGAGATGTCGGTTTTCATACCCCCGACCAGTCCGTACGCGGTGCGCTGGCGAAGACCGGCGATGTAGAGCGCGGTTTCGCGAAGGGTCTTGGACGGGATCGTCCCGGTATGTATGCAGACTCCCCCTTGCACCGATTTTCGTTCGATGATCGCGGTCGACTTTCGCATCTTGGCGGCTTCGATGGCCGCCTTCTCGCCGGCCGGGCCGGAGCCGATCACTATCATGTCGTAGGATTTGTCGGTCACCCGATCTCTCCCTCGCGCCGTGCGCTTCCGCGTTTCAGCAACTGCATTCTAAAGAGGCAGCAGCTTGAAGTCACCGGACTTCGGCTTCACGGAGCCCAACAGACTTTTCTTGAACCGAATGCGTAGTGTATGATCGGTGGCGTTGAAATACTGGTCCGATGGAGTGATTCCCCAGATATATTTGGCCACAAGTTCGTTGGTGCCATAGTCGTACAGGCCGGCTTCGTTGCCGTCGAATCGCACGCCGAATCGGAATCCGTCAAACGCCTGTTCTGTCCCGTACTGCTCGGCGAACAGGTACGACTGCTTGTCCATGAGTCCCTTGTCGCGTCCGAAAAGCATGTTCCCGCGCGGTGGTCCGGCTGAATCACTGGCAAACTCGAACTGGATCCACTCGCTGTTCTGACGGACTGAGCAGAGGCCGTCCCTGAACACTTCTTTGGTGCGTTCAACTGCGCCGGGAGCAGCCATCGCCCACCGGGCAAGGCCATCAGACAGGTATCGGTCGAACTCAGTCTGGAAGGCCGACCAGTCACCAGCGCCGACCGCCCGGGCCAGCGCCTGATGCACCTGTATGTGGTTTATCGTATCGACATCGGTGACATCACCCGATAACGAACGGTACAATTCCAGGAACTTGACCAGACCGATCCGGTCGACCAGGTAGGTACAGAGCACTCCTGCGACCGGATAGGCGATATCGGCGGTCGAACCGGCCTCAAACCCCTTGGCGGTCAGGATCGAATCGACCTCCACGATCTTCTCCCGGATCATGAAACTCCCCAGATCGACCAGCGCGGAAGGGCGCTTCCCCCACCGACCGCCGAAACGGACGGCCAACCCCTCCCGCAGGAGCGGCAACGTAGAGATCGGCACCTCTTTGAGCCTTAGATTCACCATGAAATGCACGAGTTCATGGAAATGTGGGAAATCGGCCGAAATGATGTCATTGGAAGCGAGATCGAAAACGCCCTTGGTGACCTGGCCGGTGATCGCTTTGACGGCATCGTCGCTGTCGCAATAAAAGTACTCGATCTTTTTGGCGGCGATCTCGGCAACGGTCTTCTTGTCGATTTGTAGAGTATCGGCCAGGCGCTCGACAAACCGGTCGGCCTCCGCAAGCAAGACCGGGTTCAAGAATTTCTGCCGCTCGGGGTGGACGTGGATGCGGAAGTATTTCGAGGTTTCAACCGGCCAATCCTTGCCGTAAAAATCCTGCGGATAACAGAGCCAGAAATAGCCGCCGACCTTGTGAGCATAGTAGAACCACTGGATCTGCTGGCTGCGAACGACAGTCGAGAACTCCAGCCTCACAAATACAGAATCGAGCATCTGAGCCTGCTTGACCGGGGGCTGGAGATGGCCGCGCAGGTCGTCGATCTGACGGACGACCGGCGAAGTTGCATCAACGCGAAGAGGAACACCCGTGTAGGCGATCCCGAAACGATTGGCCCGTTCCTGGGCGCTCTCGGTCCACATGAAACCGGCCGATTCCAGATTACCTGAGGCGACCAGATCGAAATATTCAGCCAGAGTCTGAATACCGTTCACATCGGCGGGTGATGCCGCCGGAATCTTCGCAGCCAGGAGGGAAAAAGTGAACAGGATTATGGCCCGGTGCAGCCGCATACCGTATCTCCTCGTCACGTCTTGCATACTCAAATGAAGCTGTCTAATATATCCTCTTGTACAACCTCTGTCCAGCAGCGAATATGAAAAAAGCCCCGCCAGCGGGGCTTTTTCATAGGTACCGAAGCTGGTCAAAAGACGAACCCTACTGAAAAGCGCTGTGCCGTCTGCAGCCTCCCGAAATCCTGCCAAGCATAGTCGATCGTCAGCTTGGTACCCTTCGTGATGTTGGTCTGCAGCCCCCCTCCGAACGCTATGGTCTGCTCGTCATTGTTGAATTTGTAGCCGGTTCGCAGAAAGAACTGCTGGTTATAACCGAACTCCGCTCCGACCGCCTCCTGGCGGACGTTGTCGTTGGGGTGCTTCAACTCCCCGGATAAGGTCAGCATAGATTTGGGAGCGAGGTTGAAATCGTAGGCCAGACCGAAGCGGAACATGAGCGGCAGATCGTACGGGGTCGATTTGAGTTTGGCGCCGATCGCACTGTTGGCTCCCTGCCCTTGCTGCGGGTCAAACGTAACATCCAGATCCGGTCCCTCGAAACGCATATCGCGACCCAGGTTGGTCATGCTCATGCCCATGCGAAGGGAACGGAAACCGGTGTACAGCATGGTCCCGAAATCAAAACCGAGACCTTCCGATCTCTCCTGGTGGATCCGCTCGCCTATATACTTGATGCTGGCGCCGAAAGCGAACTTGGCCGTCATCTGGCGGGCAAAAGATACCCCGATGGCATAGGAAGATGCCGAGTATTGGTTGCCGGTACCATCCTGTTGGTCAAATGTGGTGATCTCCTGCTTGTCCATCGACAGGATCGACGCGGCTACGCCGAACACGCCGATATCCTGAAAGTTCTTGGCATAGGCGACGTAGTTCAGGTCGATGTCCAGAACCCAGTTCACGTTGGTGAACCCGATGGCCGAATTGTTGATCTCCACCAGTCCGGCCGGATTCCAGTACATGGAGTAAACATCGTTGGCGATGGCGACCGATGCTTCTCCCATTCCCTGGTAGCGCGAGCCGACCCCGATCTTGAGGAACTGGGCGCCGGCCGAGCCGACCTTGGAGAAATCCGCGGAGACGCCGCCGGCCAGCGCACAAACGAACGCGATCTGTATGAGCCGTTTCATTTCTCCGCCTCCTTCACTTTATGACCGAGAATCGGCCGATATGTTCGCCATACGGCGAATCGACGTGGTAGATATAGATGCCGGACGACACCTGCTGACTGTTGCTCGACAGCAGATCCCATCGAGCCGCGCCGGTACCATCGTTATGTTCTATCGTCTGCACCAGGTCACCCCCCAGCGTATAAATGCGGATCGTGCAGCGGTCGGGCACTTTCTGGAACTCCAGGACGGACTGCCCCTCGCTCGTCTCCACCATCGAGGAATACTGCACGAAGTACGGGTCCGGCACCACGCGAATCTTCTTGAGGTCATTCGCTGCGGCGGCCGCATTGATACCGTCAACTTTGAAGGCAAAGTGGTCATCCGGACCGTTCAAGTGGGCGCCGTCGATGCGGAGTACCTCGCCTATCTGCGGATTGTATATGAACGTGTCCAGCTTGAAGATCCAGCTGAAATAGTACGGGAAGGCACTATCGAACAGGTTGACCGCCGGATTGTACGGGTAGTTCACGATCATGACGGTGTTGTAGTGGTCCCAGATACCGTCAAGCGTGCCGTCATACACCGCCAGCGAAATGCGCTGGTTGGTGGTCGTGTTCCATACTTCAAACGGGAACGTATAGAGCACATAGCCCGGGTCGGCCGCGTTCGGCGCCAGAGTCGAATCCCCGGTGTACCGCAGTTCGTATGTCGAGCGATAACTGGCATCGCCGAAAAATTCGCCCGTAAATATCTCGGCTGAGTTGCCAAAGAACGTCATGATGCCCAGTGTCGTATCGACACCGGCAAACGACGTCTGCTCCCATCCGCTTGGTGTCCGGTCGGCGTTGTTCACCACCAACTGGATCCCCTCGGCAACATCGAACAGACCGGGGTCGAGATTCTCCTTGTCCTGTCGGGCAAGGACCGTATCACCGGTGGTCGTGTTGATCAGATACCAGTAGGTACGCTCGGGGGTGTCCTCGAATGAAACCTCATACTCGGCACCCTGTAGCGCGTTCCGGTCGAATACGATCGGCATCACCGTTCCTTCGGAAGGAACGTCGAGACCTGTGTACGTGTGTTCCACTGTGCCGGCGGCATCGTAAAATCCCGCCGGATTATTGTGGGGCGTTATCGCCGTGACGTTCCTGGCGGATCCGGCCACTCCGAAACCTGACTGCAGCGGGTCGACACCGGTAACGGTGTCCCCCATGTCAAAGGCCGACAGGCAGTACCAGTATTCGACGCCGTTTGAGAGCCCGGTGTCAATGAAGCTGTGTGGAATTGGCTCACCGGGTGTCGAAACCGTGTAAAGAGCCAGCGGAGTATAGTCCACGGTCAGGCAGCTGTTGCCGGTCTGGTAGTTCACTTTCCCCCAGGTCTTGCCATGGTTGTCGCTTCTGTACAGCTTATAGCCCACAAAATCCTGCTGTCCGGTCAATGGATCCAGACCAACCTCGGCAGTGTCGTTCCAGTGCAGGTACACTTTGCGGTCAGCGGGGCGAGCCGAGAGGGTCGGCGTGACCGGCGGCTCCGGACCGACAAAGTAGTTGTCATACAGTTCCTGGGCGAGAGCGGCGTTGGCCCGGAACTCCGTCTCATCGGCTCCGGCCACGAGCGCATACACTACTCGGACCGTGCTTCCTGCCGTCAGGTTGATACCGCGCGTGCACTGTATGTAGTACTGGTCGGTCGGCGGCAATGAGGTATCCCAATTGGTGCTGTTGATCAGCGCGAAGCGACCGGCATCATCGATATTGGACACGGCGTCCCAGTCGCCGGTCCGGAATGAGGTCATGCCGATTCCCTGTGGTGTTTCGAGATACTTTGTGCCCATAATACCTGTGGTCACCGTTGGTCCCCACCCCGGGTCAAAGCCGTCGGCGTCGTATGTCCAGGCCAGATTCTCCGAGGAGTCAAACGCCACCAGGTCCCCCAGACGACCGTTCTCACCCGTACCGTCCGGCCCGCCGACATCGTAATCGCAATAAATGCCGAAGGCGAAGTTGGGATAGTCGACTGCGGAAGTGTTCTTTATCTCAAGGATCACAAAGATGAAATCTTCATTGTAGCAGTAGTTCCACTGGAGCATGGTATGGGTCAGCTCAAGCCCCATGAGCGGTGAACCCGACGCGGCATCGTTGAATCTGAAGTGGGACTCCTGAAGCGAGATCGGACCGCCGGAGAAAAACGTCGAGTCCAGCGGATTGTAGTTTCTGGTGTAGACCCAGCCCGTCGAGTCCAGACTATATTCGCGCCAACCGTTCGCTGCGTTGCCGTTACCGAGACCGACAGTGTCGGTCGGGTCGTAGTCAAAATACCGGGCCGTATCCGTCGACAGAAGAATCTTGTACTCGTTCTGCCCTGAGACCAGCGACGGCACACCCTGGAAATCGTCCTCGGTATTGGCCACCATCGTATCGTTGGCCGTGCCGATGTCCCCCATCCAGTACTTGATCTCCGCCAGATAATCGTGGCCCGAGTTGCGTGGCCATTCGCCCGACGGGAGATTGTAGTAACTGTAGCCACCGACGTAACCGTAGTTGTCGACGGTCGTGACGATGTTCCCCATGTCGTGCGTGATCTGATCGACGGTAATCGGGGCCGGGATTCTGACCCCGCCATTCCCCTCTTCGCCGTCGAGATTGGGCCGAGTCACCGGCGGCCGTGCGCCCCAGAGTGGCGATGCCGCCAAGGTGGCTAGGATGAGGGCAGCACCTACGCTTACACTAATGTATTTGCTCATCTTCATCGTGCACACTCCGGATCAAAAGCTCAGCTCAAACCCGGTCCGGATCGTCCGAGGCGCAGAGTAATTCTGCGGATCGTGGTCGTACAGGCGATCCAGGCGGTTGAGCTCGTTTTCGTTCAGGGCCAAACCGGAGCCGACTCGCTGGCGGTCGTCATCCGGCAGTCCGGTGCGGGTATAGACATTCAGCACGTTCTTCTTGTTGAACAGGTTGTCCACTTCCACGAAGAAGGTGAGAAGGTTTCTGCTTGGGCCGAATCTGAAATCCTTGTTGAAACGCATATCGACCGAATAGTTCGCGGGAAGCCGTCCTTCGTTCCGTTCGCCTCGGCGGTTCCCCAGCGAGTCGGTCTTGGTGTACGGCAAGCCGGAGCCGAGGTAACCGACCATATTGATACCCCACGAAGAGGGCATCGAGACGCCGAACAGCGAGCCATGCCAGTCGGCGCCGACCCGATAGTCAAACATGGCGGTCAGCGTATGCCGTTGGTCGAAGTCGAGCGCGTATTCCTTCACTGGAGGCAGCGTATCGGTCTGGGATGTCAGGAAGGTGTAATAGGGCTCCAGAGCATAGGAGCCGTTGCCGGTGGCCCGCATATAGGTATACGCCACCGAAGCGCTGAAATTGCCGCCCAGCGCCAGCTTGTCGACCGCAACATCGAACCCCTTTACAGACCCATAATCACCGTTGTCATAATTGGTGACGGCATTGCCAAGGAACTTCACCGACGACCTGGTGGTCACCAGATCGGAAATGTCTTTGGCATACGCGGTGACGTCGAGGCGCAGGTTCTGGGATATCAGGTGATCGACACCAATTTCATATGAGCTGGTCTGTTCCGGATTCAGGTCAGGATTTCCCAGGAGTGGCAGCCCGGTAGTGACATCTCCCTGGAGGTTCGTGTACATATAAGGGTAGCGGGGCTCCTGGTAATAGATGCCGTAATTGAAATGCATGACCGACTTCTCGCTGATCGGGAACGATACGCCCAACCGCGGCGACCAGCGCGACTTGGTGCTGGCTTTCTGGTAGCGAGCGATCGTGTCGGTCGGCGTCACATTATAGGACACATCAGCGTTCCGGTAATCGAAGCGCACACCTACGTTGATGACAAAGTCGGCGTACTCCATTTTGTCCTGGGCGAAGAACGACGCATAGACGGGTCGGCTGGAGTACAGCTCGCCGTATGGCCGGTCATTATAGAACTGTTTCTTATCCCAGTCGACCGAGTAACTACGATAGTCGAAACCGGTCTTCAGCTGGTTGGTGTTCGTCACCTGCTTGAGCAGGCTGGCCGCCACGGCGTTGTAGGCGGTCTTTCGGAAGGCGTAGGTGGGATTGTAGTCATCCCCCTGCGTGAACCCGACGGCCTCGTACGGGTTCGTGTAGTCCCGGTCGTTCAGGTAGTTGTTATCATCTATCTTCAGCGAATCGGGGTCATCGGAATAGCCGGGCCAGTCTCTCCAGTACAGGTCCAGAAAACCTTCCGGCGCCTGCCGGTAACGAGTCCAGAATCGGTTGAACGAGGCGCTGAGAACCGTCCGTTCATTGAAGGTGAAGTTGGACGACAAGCCGCCGAGGTAAGCATGTTGCTTGAACTCGGGCAGGCCGTCCAGATTGAAATCATAGGAACGACCGTTCACGTCGCGATGCGTGTACAGTTCACCGCGAGAATCAAAGTACGAGAAATTACCCACCATCTTGATTCTATCGGTAGGCTGAACGGCGATTTTACTGGTTCCCGTGTACGAGCGATTCTGATTGTGCGGCAGGTACCCATTGTCGAACAGGTATTCGCCGGCGGTAAAAAAGGTGAACCGCTCGGCATTGGCGCCGGGAATCGGGCCGGAAAGATTGAAGCTGACCGCCCGGTTGCCGGTGCGGTGCAGATTCCCCCAGTCACCGGTGTTGACGTCATACGGCTGCGTGGCGCCTTCGTAGAAGCGGACTCGCGCGTGATACTGAGCTCCTCCCTCCGGCGTCACGGCATTTACGACGCCCGACAACGCTTCACCGTACTCGGCGGTGAACCCACCGGACGTCAGCGACAGCTCTTCTAAGGCGCTTGGGATGATCCGAATACCGGCGGTCGAGACAAACGGATCCTGGACGGAGAAACCATCATAATAATAGGAGACCTGGCCGGACCGTCCGCCGCGCACGTGCATCTCGTTCTTCTGATCGAAGACCACGCCGGGGTAGCCCCTCAGTACGGTCTGCACAGTGGTGATGTTCGGCAGGTTCTTCAGCCGGTCAGCCGTGTAGATCACCTTCGACGCCGTCAGGTCTTTCTGGACAGGCGGCGTGGAGGCATACACGACCATGTTCTGCTTGAGCTCGATGGCCATTTCCTGGAGCTCAAAATCCAACGGGGTGGTCAGGTCGATCAGGACGCGTACGTCCTTTTTCATCAGCGACTGAAAACCGACGGAAGTCACCGCTATATCGTACTTTCCGCTCGGCACGCTGATAATAAAGTACTCGCCATCCTCATCAGTGAGAGTCGCCAGGTCGGTTCCTACGACCCTGACGGTGGCTCCGACGATCGGCTGGCCGGCCTGATTGTCGGTCACCGCCCCAGAAATCTTCCCCGTCACACCGGCAAAGGCGGATGTCGCCAGGCACAACAGTAGAAGGAGGGCGGCATGGAATGTTCGCAGTCGTTTACCCACGGCAGTCCCTCCGAGGCAAATATTGATTCTCAATGTTTTCATCGTCATTGCAAAATTGCGTTGGCCGTGATGGCCTGATCTTATTGGCAGTATCGACAGGGGCCGTGAAAAGATTAGGGGCCAAAATATCTTCTATGAGGAAAGATGGGTTGGAAAATCAAGTTTCCGGAACGATTCCCGATATTAGCTCAAAAAGCCGTCTATAGGCCTGACTGCAGTCCGGGGGGTCGGACAAGCCGTTGGGCTGCATATTCGTCGGGAAAGGCAAAACAACCGCCTCATGAAGAGCTGTCGCTGGAACGTTGTTGCACCGGTCCTTGCCGCGATCGTGCTCCTTTCCACACCGCGAGCCGCCTGGAGTCAGCGAATTGCGGTGCTTACTACCGATAGTCTCACGTCCACGCAACGCAGCGTGACCGGTGAAAAATCGGTCATCCGCGCGCAGAACCCCCAGGCCGAGTTTCGCGAGTTCTTCCTCAAGCCGGGCGTGACCACCGAGCCGAAAATCCTCGACTCCATAAAAGCGTTCAATCCGGGTCTCTTTCTGACGGTCGGGAGCGCTGCCACCCAGTTCGCGCAGACCAACTTCAAGAGCACGCCGGTCGTCTTCTGCGCCGTCATGTATCCGGTGATCTCCGGTTTCGTCGAGTCGTTTGCCCATCCGGGAGGGAATATCACGGGCTCTTCGCTTTCGATCCCGGCGGATATCCAATTCCGATACTTCAAACAGATCGTTCCCAAACTGGGCCGGCTGGGTGTCCTCTATACCGACAATACCGCTTCTCTCATCCCGCCCACCAAAGCCATCGCCCAACAAATGGGCCTCAAGCTGGTCGCGATCAAGATCGATAACGAGCGCCAACTGGCGCCGGCGCTGGACTCGCTGGCCGGCAACGTCGACGGTATCTGGTCGGTGGCCGACCCGAACCTGTTCAACCCGCAGTCGACCAAGTTCATTCTGATTAACGCGCTTCGCCGCGGCCTCCCCCTCATGGGCTTTTCGAGGAACGTGGTCGAATCGGGCGCGCTGTTCGCTCTCGATTTCGATTACAAGGCGATCGGACGACAAGCCGGTGAACTGGCCAACCAGATCCTCATAGGAGCTTCCGCAGGATCGCTTTCGGTCACGACGCCCGACATCATCTGGTTCCACTACAACGAGAAGACGGCTCAGCACATGAGCATTACCATTCCGCAGGAACTGGTTGCTATCGCCAAGGAGGTTTATCGATGAACCTGTTTGGCGGTCCTCGTCGCGTGAGCCTGCGCACCAAGTTCGTAGTGCCGATCTCCCTGATTCTGGTCGGGAGCATGCTGGTAATAAGCGGCTTCCTCATCAAGAAGCAGTCGGAGAGTTTCCGTCGCGAGTTGGCCACGAGCGGCAAGACGATGCTTCGGATCCTGGCTATCAACGCCGAAAGCGGTGTGTTGTTCGAGTCGAAGTACGAGCTGGACGAACTGCTCAAGGCGCCCAGCCGTTTTGAAGCGGTCCGGTACGCCATTATCACCAACCACGACGGCCGCGTACTGTCCCAGTTCGGCACGCGCGACACCAGCGCCGTCTTCAAAGACGGCACCGCTCAAGTGCCGCTCGAAGACAGCGTCTCCGTGTGGTACAGCACTCGAACCGACAGAGAGCTGATGATCCTGTCCATGCCGGTAGTCACCCACAAGAAGGTGCTGGATCGCGAACATCTCGGTATCACCGGCGGTCTCGACAACTCCTTTGCCTATACCGACGTGACTGAAGTGATCGGGTTCATCGAATTGGGCATGAGTCTCGAAAAGGTAAACCAGTCGATCCGGGAGGCACAGACGGCGGCCATCCTGTTCTCGGCTGCCATCGTCATTCTCACAATCCTGTTGATAGCGCTCATTGTGGGCGCGGTTACCAAACCGATCACGGCGCTGGTCGAGGCGACGGATCAGATCAGCCGAGGCGACCTGAGCCGACGCGTCGAGGTTAAGCGGAACGACGAGATCGGCCACCTGGCGGAGACGTTTAACAAGATGATCGGATCGCTCAAACAGTCCCGCGATGAGATCGAGGCATATAACAGAAACCTCGAACAGAAGATCATCGAGCGGACACGCCAACTCGAGGAGACCCAGGCGCAACTTGTGCAGTCCGAAAAGATGAGCGCCATCGGTCAGCTGGCGGCCGGCGTTGCGCACGAGTTGAACAATCCGCTGGGCGGCATCTTGGGCTACGCGCAGTTCACGCTTGAGAAGCTGCAGAAAAACGTCCCGGAAAAAACGACGGCCAAGGAGATACAGAGCTACGTTCGCTACCTGACCGACATCGAGACCCAATCGCGCCGGTGCAAAACAATCGTCCAAAACCTGCTCCGCTTCTCGCGCTCGTCGCGGACGGTCGACTTTGAGGAAGTGGATGTCAACCGGGCCATCGAGGATACGGTGACGTTTGTCGAGCATCAGTTACACTTGAACCAGATCGAACTGGAGGTGACGCTGGCGCCCGATCTGCCGCTCATCCAGGGAAACACCGGGCAGTTGCAGCAGGTATTCACCAACCTGATCATCAATGCCATGCATGCGTCGCCGCCGAACTCAGTGATTTCTGTCATCTCTCGGTACAGTCGGGCGATCGGAGAATTCGGAGGCGCGGTCGAGGTTCTTGTCGGTGACCACGGCTGCGGTATCAAGGAAGAACACTTGAAACGTATATTCGAACCGTTCTTCACCACCAAGGATGTCGGCAAGGGGACCGGCCTGGGGCTGTCCGTAAGCTACGGCATCGTCAAGGACCACGGTGGTGAGATCGCCGTTACCTCCAAACCGGGCGAAGGGTCCACCTTCACGGTCGTCCTGCCGGTACAGAAAACCGAGTCCGCCACCGATACCAAGGGAGTACGCCAGCCGAGCAAGGTGCTGTAACCGAGACGAGACATCATGTCACTGGAAACCAAACGTTCTATCCTGGTCGTTGATGACGAAGAGGTCATTCGGGACTTTCTGTCCGAGGTTCTCGAGGACTATGCTGTCAGCCTGGCTTGCGATGGTGACGAAGCGATCGAGAAGATCCGCCAGCAGCGCTATGACCTGGTGATCACCGATCTTCGCATGCCCCGTGTGCCGGGCGAAGAGGTGGTTCGGGTGGCGCGACTGACGCATAACGATACCAAGGTCATCGTGATCTCGGGATATTCAAGTCTGGCCACGGTGAGCCAGTCGGTGCACAACGGCGCCTGTGCGTTCCTGTCAAAGCCGTTCAGTATCAAGGAACTGCTACAGACGGTTGAGACCGCCCTGGTGGGAGGTTAACATGGCAAAAATACTCGTTATCGATGATTCCAAGATCATCCGTGACCTGCTCATCGACTTCCTGACCGAGGAAGGACATGAGGTTGACGCCATCGGCGACAGCGCCGAAGGGATCCAACAGGCGCTGAAATCACGCTACGACGTCTGTTTCTGCGATCTGCACATCCCAAAGAAGAATGGCTATCAGGTGTTCTGCGAGGTCTCCGCAGTGAAACCCGAGCTGCAGTTCATTTTCACGGATTCGCTTCCCGACAAGCTGTTTCAACAGGCCCAGGAATCAGGAGTCTCGTACTGTCTGCGGAAACCGTTTGACCTGGAGCAGCTTCGCGATGTGCTGCACAAGGTTCTTCGACCGGTGAAGACGAAATGACCGACCTGGGCGTCCAGCAATACCACATACTAGTAGTCGACGACGAAGCCATTGTGCTGTCGCTGGTTCGTGATGCCCTTGAGGACGAAAACTATTCGATCGAGACGGCCTCCAGTGCCCAGGATGCGCTGGCGCTCCTTGACCGCGGCAGTTTCGACCTGCTCATAACCGATATCAGAATGCCGCACATGGACGGCATCGAAATGGTCAGGCAGGTGCGAGAGCGCCATCCGGATATTGCCGTCATTTTCATGACCGGTTACGCCAATCTGTCGTCCGCAAAGAACGCCATCAAACAGGGCGCCTTTGATTACATCATGAAACCATTCGAGTTGGTGGAGATCCGCCAGGCGGTCAGAAACGCTCTCAAACTTCGTTCGGAGACGGTCGACAAGAGCGCCACCCAGCAACTGGCACATTTGTCGGACCTCAATCAGATGTTGTTCACGGCCAACGACCGTACCTCGCTCATCACCTCATCGCTCCGATTCGCCATGATGCACATGCGCACGGCCAATGGAGCGCTGCTCTATTGGGATCAACGGAGACAGTACTGCCTCATTATCAGCGTTTCAGCCGCCGGAACCACGGAGATGAGTCTTCCGGAAGGGCCGCTGGCGGCTATTCGGAAACTCAATGCCGACAAAACCCTCGAGCCACTCCTGGCCTCCTATGGCGGCCAGCATGAGTATTTCGGTATCGAAATCACTCCCGACCTCCTGCCATATGTCTGCCCGTCCTGGTTTCAACCGGGCCGACAGATGATCGTGGTGCCGGTGCGCCGGTCCGACACGATCTACGGCTGGTTTATGCTGGGCTTTGGCGAGGAGAACGGAAAGATCCGCGAGGCCGACTCCAAGTTCTTATCGATCACCGCCAGCCAGTTGGCCATTACGATCGAAAATCTCGCGCTCCTCGACGACTCCCAGGAAGCGTACGCACGCCTGAAAGAGCTGCAGGATCAGACGATCGAGCTTGAGAAGATGGCCACGCGAGGCCAGATGTCGGCGGAGATCGGCCACGAGTTGAACAACTTCCTCGGCGTCGTGGCCGGCAATCTAAGCCTGCTCGACGTGCAGCTTAAGCGGGGCAAATATGAGGACCTGGGACGATACGTAACGGCCATGACCGAGACGATCGAGAAGATCAAACGGTTCACCGGTAGTCTCATGGACCTGAAACAGATATCGTCGCGCATCGAGACCCTTCACTTCGATAAGGTGCTCCAGGAGGTTATCGACTACCTCAGACCGCAGCGTCGCTTTAACGGCGTCACCCTGAAAGTAAACGCGCTTCCCGACGATATCTCCTTCCGGGGAGATACCGTTCAGATACAGCAACTGCTGTACAACCTGTTCAACAACGCTGCCGACGCTGTGGTGGATCGCCCCCAGAAACAGATTGCCGTGACACTGACAGTCGACGCCGAGGCACAGCAGTTCACGCTGTCCATTACCGACACCGGTGTGGGGTTCCCCGCCGATCTGTTAGCCAAGGCGTTCCAGGAAAAATTCACTACCAAAAAGACCGGTCACGGTTTCGGCCTGGTGGTGTGCAAGCGGATCATCGACAATCACGGCGGGAAACTGAGAGTCGATTCGCGTCCGAACGACGGTACCACCATCAGCATCGATTTTCCTATCGCCGTCGAAGAAGCGGTCTGCGTCTGACGGCGCCTTGTCCTCCCATATGCCGCTCAGAATTTCCGACTGCCGCGCTGCGTAAACGGTTCCCCCTTCTTGCAGAGAGGACAGACCGATGGCTCCCAGCTCTCGGCGTTCACGGTGGCCAGCGCATGGAACGGATAGGCGAATTTGATTGCACCGCCCGACCGATCCAGGAGTAATCCCAGCCCAACTATCTGTGCGTCGTACGAATTGACCAAGTCAATAACTTCGTTGACCGAAGTCCCGGTGGTGAGGACATCATCGACGATGACGACTTTCTGCCCCGGTTCCAGCGAGAAGCCTCGTTTGAAAACCCGTCCCTTCTCCCCCTGCTCGGCGTAGAGCGCCTCGATGCCCAGATAGCGGGCAACGTCATAAGCAATGATGATACCGCCGGTTGTGGGACCAACCACTGTCTGTGCCCCGCTGTCGCGGAATTTGTCCGCCATGGCACGACAGATTTGCGTGCAGATCCCCGGATTCTTGAGCAGCGTGAATTTTTCGTAGTAGACATCGGAATGACGGCCGGAGGTCAGCAGGAAATGCCCGGTGAGAAGGGCGCCGGATCGTTTGAACAATTCAAGGAGATCAGACATTATCATTCGTCCTTCGAGAGCAGAGCCATGGCCACGGCATGCGAGCGCTCATGGCTTATGGAAATAAGCGTTCGTATATTCGCAAGTTCAGGTTGGAGTTCTGGTGACGGCTGCAGCACCGGTTGTCCGCCGGAGTCGGGCAGGATCTCAAGCGCAGCATACGATGGGCGAACAGTGCGGAATCGCCCCAGGGCTTTAATGACTGCCTCTTTGGCAGCGAACCGCCCGGCCAGGAACAGGTGCTTGTCGTGTCGGGCTGTGAATAATCGGAGCTCGCGCGGGCCGAGGATACGCTCGGCAAATCGCTCGCCGAATCTTTCCAACGCGCGTTTCACTCTCGCCGTATCAAGAATGTCGATACCAACTGATTCGATCATATCTACTGCACCCGGGCATACCCGAGCGGGTATAAAGTACAGGTCTCCGCTCACCTTGGCAACAGCCGAAAGAAAGTACTTGCGTCGGGCGTTGAACATCGGTACTGTGAAAACAGATGATACGGAGAGAGAGATGGACATTTGAAAATCTCTAACACTCCAATAATGAAGGTTGTCTCTTCTCCGCTGCGCGTACGCCGTGACCCCGCCTTCGGCGGATAGCGAAAGCAAAACGCGGGAAGTGGCTGTAAGACCTTTATCGTACAAGTCTCAGGAGTTTTTTCAAATTTCGAATCTCTCTCCAAATAGTAAGAGCCTGACTCGAATGAGCCAGGCTCTTTTCTTCTGAAGTCTATGTGTCGGGCTGCGCGCTACACGGCTTCGTTGAGCGCCGTTCTGATCATCTGTTCATAGTGCGTGGTAACGTCAACGCGCCGCACCAGGACGAAATAACACTCCGTTCCGGCCGATGCAAAATACAGACGGTCCCTCTCCACTTCGTACACGCCTCTTTGACGGCTCGTGCCGACACCCGGTATCCGCCCAAACAGCTCCATTATATCCCGAAGCCCCCTGAACACCGCTGAGAACTGCTGTTTGAATTCCTCCGACAAGCTGCTGTCGGCAAACGTACCGTCGTTTTCGAGTCGGATAACGCGCTGGACACCGGCGATCGCGGCCAGCCGCGCTTCGGCGGTCATGGGCGGCAGTCCCGGCCTTGATGACGTAATCTCGCCGCCGGTGGATGGCAGCGTGTAGGTGTCCCCCTGGAGAATAGCGAGCACTTCGGCATGCTGCCGTTTGATTGTTCCCTCGACATGAAGTTGCTCCTCGATCGTCACCACCGGCCGTTCCAGTGTACGCTCGATCTTGTGGAGAATCTGTCCGCTATTCAGTATGCAGGTGGTAATACGCGGATTGGGGCGTGAGGCATATTCGGTTTGCACTTGCAGTGAAACCGCGCCCTTCTTGACCAGCGAGGTGCGTCCAACCGGAATGTTATCGCTCGTTGCCATGATGCCGGCTATAGTTCGGCCTATTCTCCTTGTTCTTTATGTATCGGAAGAATCAGCAGTTGGAATAACCGCAGGAGGCGCAGGCATAGCAACCGGAATCGAAAGCCATTGCAGAACCGCAATCCGGACATACCTCGGGAGGCTGGGGAGTTTCGGAGATATCCAGGCCGGATGAACCAAAGTGCCTGTGCAAAACTTGCGCAATCGCATCTGGGATCGAGAAGATTCGGGCTCCATCTGCATACACCTGGTTAGAGCCGCCAATTCCTCGGAGTTGCTTGACGACCTGCCCAACCGGGATCCTGGATCGGAGCGCCAGCGAAATCAACCGACAGATCGCTTCGGTGTCCGCCATGGTGGTATAACCGGATTTCCCGATATGAGCGAACACCTCGAATGGCTGACCGTCCTTGATATTCACCGTCACGTACAGATTGCCGTAGCCGGTCCGGATCTTTTCGGTAATGCCCGAGAGAATGGTAGGACGCTTTTCGACCTTCTGAACTCCCGGAACAACACCGCCAGCGGGGGCTTTGGTGGACAGCACTTGATTGGGGCGTGAATTGTCGCGATATATCGTGACACCTTTACAGTCCATGCTATAGGCAAGCAGGTACGCCGCGCGGACATCATCGCGCGTGGCCGACTCTGGAAAGTTGATCGTCTTGGATACCGAGGAATCACAGTGCTTCTGGAACGCGGCCTGCATGCGAATATGGTCTGACGGCGCAATATCGGCAGCGCTCAGAAAGATGGCCCGAACGTGCTCCGGGATCTCGGCGAGGGACTGGATTGACCGCAGATGAGCGATCTTCAGCACCAGATCGTCACTGAAAAACCCTTCGTGATATGCGAGCTGCGAGAAATGGGGATTGAGTTCTGTCAGCCGAGTACCATCGAGAACATTCCGCTCATACGCAATGGCGTAATATGGTTCAATGCCGGAAGAACATCCGGCAATGATCGACAGCGTCCCGGTAGGTGCAACCGTCGTGACAGTGGCGTTCCGCATTGCCACCCCTTCGTTCTTGTAGACCGACCCTTCCCAATTGGGAAAGCGCCCCCGGCTTTTTGCCAGTTCCGACGACTGATTGCGGGCTTCATTCTCGACAAAAGCCATGACCCTCTCGCCAAGAGCGATCGCCTCCGCGTGGTTGTAGGGAAGACGCAGTTTGACCAGCATGTCCGCCCAGCCCATGACACCCAGCCCGATCCGACGGTTTTTCCTCGTCTGTCTTTCGATCTGTTCAATTGGGTACTTGTTCAGGTCAATGACATTATCGAGGAAATGGACAGCCGTGTGGACGACCTCCGCCAGCCGATCCCAGTCGACGCCAGCCGACGGTTCGGTGAGCGTGTAATCGGGCGGCAGCGGCTCCAGAACAAACTGACCAAGATTTATCGAACCAAGGTTGCACGAGTCGTACGGCGGCAGCGGCTGCTCGCCGCAAGGATTGGTGGCTTCGATGGTCTCCGATGGTGCCGTAGGATTGAGGCGGTTCATCCGGTCGATAAAGACGATCCCCGGTTCGCCGGTTTGCCAGGCTTGGTCGACGATCTGGTCAAAAACATCTCTCGCCTCTAACCAGGCTTCCTTGCCATCGACAACATGAGTCCGACCAGTATGCGGGTCAACCAACGGGTAGGATGTCCCCTTATCGACCGCCTCCATGAACGCGTCGGTGACAGCAACCGAAATGTTGAAATTCGTTACTTCCGATGTGTCCTGTTTGCAGCGTATGAATTCGAGAATATCTGGATGGTCGACCCGCAAAATCCCCATGTTGGCGCCGCGACGGGTTCCCCCCTGTTTTACCGCCTCGGTCGAAGCGTTGTAGACTTTCATGAACGAAACCGGACCCGAGGCGACCCCGGATGTAGAGGCAACCGGCGAATTCCGAGGGCGCAATCGCGAAAAAGCAAAGCCGGTACCACCCCCGGACTTGTGGATAATGGCGGCGTGTTTGTTCGTCTCGAAGATCTCTTCCATGGAGTCTCCTACCGGGAGAACGAAGCAGGCGGACAATTGCCCCAGTGGCCTGCCGGCATTCATGAGCGTGGGAGAATTGGGAAGGAAATCGAGACTGGCCACGGCGGAATAGAATCGCTGGGCGGTGGCATCCACACACACTTCATCGGCGCCGTAAAGCCGGTCCGCCTGGGCGATGAACTTCGCGACCCGCAGAAACAATTCGCGGGGAGTCTCGATCACCCGTCCCTGGGCGTCCTTCATCAGGTACCGCCGTTTGAGTACGGTGAGTGCATTGTCGGAGAGTTGGATGTCCTTTTCCTGCCACATACCAAAGCACGGGTTGACAGACCCGCCCTTTCCTCATAATGTCGGCTATGCCTGTCCTCTCTATTATAACGCTGGGAATCCTCCAGTGGACATCACTTTCCCAAAAACGATGGACTCGCTGTGCAGCTTAGAGAACCGGCCGTTCCCCGCAGTACGCTCACCAAAACCGCGGCGGTCCTTTGGGGCTTGGTCGGGATTGGTCTTTCGGCTCGTGCCATTGGCTGGCTGGAAGATACCGGACCTGCTGCGATCTGGATAGTCCCAATAGCACTTGCCATCGGCGTACTCAAGGGTCTGCTGGTGTTTCGGAAACTGGCCGAAAGGAACATCCGGCGCATCCATCAATTATCTCCACACAAAGAGAAGATCTGCATCTTTGCCTTTCAGGCCATGCAGTCATACTTGCTGGTAATCCTGATGGTGCTCCTGGGGATATTGCTCCGCCTATCCCCTATTCCTCGCGAGTATCTGGCTCTGATCTACCTGGCTATCGGCTCCGGACTGTTTATCGGGAGCTTCAGGTATTGGTCATCGTAACATATTCTTCTACTTATATTTAACCGGACAATCTGAACGATTACTTAAGGACGACAGTCGCGCATAAGAACAGGGGCCGGTGGCCCCTGTTGTCAGCATATATGGATTCCACCGTTCGCTGAAACGACAACTTACAGCTTCGCCGCCACGGCCTTGGCTACGTCCAAAGAACTGTTAGTGCCTCCCATATCGTAGGTACGAACTTTCCCTTCTCGCACCACGGCCGCCACAGCATTTTCTACCGCCAGACCGGTCTTGCTTTCGCCGAGCCAGTCGAACATCAGTTTCAACGTGAGGATCATCGCCAGCGGATTGACCTTATACTGCCCGGCGTACTTAGGCGCGGAACCGTGTGTCGGTTCAAAGACGGCGTACTTGTCACCGATATTCCCCGACGACGCAAATCCGAGCCCCCCCACAAGCTGCGCGCAGAGATCGGAGATGATATCGCCGAACATGTTCGACGTGACGATCACCGAATAGTCGAACGGGTTCTTAAGCAGCCACATGCACATGGCATCGATGTTTGCTTCTTTCAGTTCGATACCGGGGTAGTTCTTTGCCACTTCGCGCGCGGTGCGGACCATCAGGCCCGAGGTCTCGCGGATGACGTTCGGCTTTTCGACTATTGTCACGTGCGGACGCTTCTCTTTCTTCGCGAATTCGAAGGCGTCGGTGATGATATCCCGACACCCCTTCTTGGTGTTGATGCGAAGCGACACGGCGATCTCGTTGCCAGGCGTCTTGTCGAACCGACCCATCTTCTTGTTGTGCTTTTTCACGGCCTCGCGGACTTCATCGGGCAGCGGAAAGAACTCCACACCCGAATACAGGTCCTCGGTATTCTCCCGGAACACCACGATGTCAATCCCCTCTTTGTAGTTGAGCGGATTACCGGGATACGCCTTGCACGGACGGAGGTTGGTGCGCAGATTGAACTCCTGGCGCATCCGGACTATTGGCGACGCGTACGTCAGCCCTTTCCCTTGCAGCGACGGAATGAGCGCTTTTTCGGCCTCTTCTTTGGGCAATGAGGTGATAGCACCGAACAGCGCGCAGTCGGTGTTCTTCAGGAGTTCAATGGTGCGTTCGGGCAGCGGGTTCGCCTCTTTGCTCCAGAATTCCCAGCCGATATCCCCATGAATGTACTCGGCATCGAAACGCAGTTTATCCAGCACAATCCTGGCGGCATCCATTACATCCTTGCCAACCCCGTCGCCGGGCAGCCAGGCAATCTTATACTTGGGCATGTCAGGTGATCCTTTGGTTATATCTCGAAGACAAAACTGAATATGTGCGATGTTCCCAGGCTGTGCGTGTACGGCACAAACGCGTAATCGACGCGCAGGCTGGAGCGCGTAAATGAAGCTCCCGCGGTGAAGTTCTTGCTGTCGTATCCGGACATGAAGCCGGCGCGAAGTTGAAACAGTTCGTGAAGTCTGGACTCGGCCCCCAGGTGCAGGTGAGCCTTGTCATCCAATACCACGATATCAGCCGCTCCGAGGTACTTGCGGTAGGTGTACGACCCGCCAAATCGATAGGCGGTCGGCAGCGAAATATCACGCGACGAAACGGCACCCGACTTGGTGAGATTGAAATCGGAGCCGAGATCGGTGACCGCCGCACCGAGCCGGACATCCGGGCGAGGTACAGCCTGTATGCCGAAATCGACATTGAAGGCAGAGCCTCGCCATGATTCGATCTTCTCAATGAACCACCCAGCACCAATTCCAGCCGAGACTTTCTCGGAAAAACGATAGGCCAGCCCGGCCTTGAACGAAACGTCGTTGGCTTCAAACAACGCATCGGGAATATCGACCGGGGACTGTCGCATTTCCAGATTGTCGATAGTCGCATAGCGGATCCCGCCATGAATGAACAGACGCCCCTTCAAAGGGGAAGTGAAGAATCCGTTCTCGAGGCGAATATTCTCCCAATAGGTGCTGTGCGAAAACGCTGCTGAGAACTTGCTGCCGCCGGTCGCCCCGGCAGGATTGTAGGCCGAGACATTCGGGTCACCTGTCAGCGAAACAAAGGCTGACCCCATGCCGGAAGGCCGAGCACCGGGCTCCACTTTCATAAGGGCAAGACCGTCCTGCGCATAGGCGCCCGAACCGAAAACCAGAATTGCCAGCGACATGACATACGACGTGGAAAGTTGTCTGGTCATATCACGCCTTTAGAACAGGACCTCGAGTGAAAAGATATGCTCGGAGCCTTCGTCAACGCGGTCAGAGTTGAACGCATAGTCGATCATCGCCGCCTGTTTCCCCAGTTTGAACGCGTACCCGGTACCCGCCGAAAATCGACTCGCGGCGTAACCTCCCCTGATGGCAAACTCCGGCGTGACAAAATATTCGGCGCCGCCACGGAACACCGGGTCCTGCTTGGTATTCTTCACCAGGTCGGTTGCCAGTAAGAGTTTTCGATTCAGGAACCGCGCCGAGCCGCCTAGGCCAACTTCAATCGGCACCTGGTCATCCTGATCGTACCCAAGCTCACCGTACCCGGATCTGGAACGATTGAATTTCTCACTGTTCCACATGTATTTGGCGGCGAAATTCTTCAGCGTGAGGGCAAGCTGAATATCGCGGATCGGCATTGTCTCACGCTTCTCGCGATTGATGAACTGATCGACATACAGCATACCGCCGAAATCAAACCCGACCGAAAACGCCTTTACGTCCGGCATGAGCGAATGGAAATAATTGAGCTTGGTGCCAATCGCCAGATATCGCTCGAACCGTTTGGCAAACACGATGCTGAACACGTGGCTGTTCAGGCTGAAATCCTCGCCGGTCGGGACGCCGTTGTAGTCCCGCATGGCAACCGATCCGGAACCAGCATACAGCCAATGGACCCCCAGAGCCGATTGACCACGAGCCGGGAAAATGGCAGTCGCATAACCCAGGACGCGATCGAGCTGCATGGCGCGGTACGATGTTGCGAACAGCTTGTGGTCAAGACCGGCCAGACCAGCGGGATTAAAGAGCGGCGCGGCACCATCGTTGGAAACCGCCAGATACGCTCCCATCCCCGCAGGACGAGCACCGATCGGCACCTGGAGAAACGACGCAGCGTAACCGCCATCGCCATCAGCTGCCCCAGCGACAGACCCGAGCGAAAGCAGCAGGCCAAGCGATAGAACGACTGCAATTCCCGGTCGTCTCATGGTATCACCGCCAGCTTTCCCCAGCGTGTTTCGCCGGACGAATAGAGTACTTTGAAGTAATAGACACCCACCGCGACAGCTTGGTCCCTGCCGTTGCGGCCATCCCACTCCGGAACGCCCGAATAGAACCCCTGGTAAGTGCCCTGCGGATAAAACCTGTTTTCGAAAACCCGCTTTACCAGATTCATCGCGAAATCATATATCTCGATCGTGACGTCGGCACCGGTGGGAGAGTTCACCACAAAGTGAAAGCCGGCACGTTGCCCCTGTTTGATACTGATCGGTACTGGATATGCATACGTCTCGTCGGAAGAATCAACCACGCCGTAGACCCGTTGATTGGTGAAATCATTGACAGCAATTGCCACCGTTCCGTTATCAGTACCTACCCAGATCGTGTTATCGACCACTCTGACGGCATACACCGCTTGGTCTGGGGAGACGAGCACACGTCCGGTACTGTCCACAAAAGGAATCGTGTCCCAGGCGATAGTTACGCCCGTGTCGTTATACATGAGCAGGCCCGAGTTGGTCGCGGCGAACGCCGTGTCGCCGTTGAATGCGAAGTTCCAGGCGAATTCCTGCTCGTTGACAGCATCCCACCGGAGTTTCATACCGATGCTGTCGCCCAGGGTGTCGCGGGCGACAACATAACGGGCCACCGACATACCGGTGATCTCGCCAGAACTGCCGGTTGGGCGTCCCGACGCCCACAGCCAACTGCTGCCGTCGTTCCGGTACTGCATCGCCAGAGCCGGCACGAAGTTGCCAGTAAGACCATAGGTGAAAAACCCGCCTGAATCGGGATTGATGGTGTTTATCTGCGTGTAGTTGACCACCACATCGGCTCCGAGTGAGTCAAGATTCCCCCTGAACACTTTGAAATTCTGCGCGCGGGTTGGGCTGATCGCCAGGCCATGTTTGCTGGTGAAAATCACCGTGTCGCCAAAGACCATCATGGAAAGTACCGTGTCGAGATCAAAACGCACTGCCGTGGTACTGTCGGTCACCTGAAGGGTTAGCGTGGGATTCTGACCTGTCCGGGTGAATCGGATGCCGTCTTCGCCGACAACGAAAGCCGAATCACCGATGAAACCGACATCGTACATTACGGCCGATGGCTGGAGATTGATCCAAGTGGCGCCATTGCGGGAACGACCGACCATTGACGTGCCTGATGCCTGTGGTCGATTGCAGGTCCAGACAGCCAATGAATCGTAGGTGCTGTCGGCGGGGTTGTACCCATACCTCTGTGTCCGGACCCTAATCACCCGCCCGCCACTCGACAGATTCTCAGGAAACACATGAAACATCGATGAATCAATAGATCCGGTTGGGCTCAGGTACAACGTCACGAGTCCCGAGTCACCGCCTGCCCGCAGCGTGTCAGCCAGCACGTCGAGCGCCCGCACCACGTTGCGGCGATCGGCAGGAGTTGTATCGGCAGAGTCGACGAAAATATGCTGCCAGGTCTTGCCTGTATCAAGGGAGACGAACAGCCCCGCCTCCTCGGCGGCCATATACAGACGGTCACGCATGACGGCAAAGTCGAGAATCTGGCGACCTGTTCCCACTACCGCCGAAAGCGTGTCAGCGATAAATGAATCGCCGAGGTCATCGGAGTAGGCCAAACCAGTGGATGCACCGGCGGCGCTGTCAGCCGTGCCCGCGAACAGCCTGCCACCGAATTGATAGACCGCCGTCGTGTAAGAGCCCGGGAGGCCGTCGGATTCGAATCGTGTAATGAACGGCCCACCAGTGATCTTTCCTTTGGTGACACCACGGTCACCCGCGAGAAACATGGTGGTACTGCCCGCGCTACAACCTGAGCAGAGAGCAGCGTTGTTAATCCTGTCGCTATAGAGCTTCCGGGCCGGCACAGCGAATATTCGTTGATGCACACCAGCAGCCGAGCCACTCCAGACGAATACGGAATCGCCGTGTGAGGTGTCGGCCACACAGGAGAACTGTCGGTTGCTCCAGTAAAGCGTGTCTTGGCCGGCCCTTGTGCGTTCGAAATTCAGAGAATCCCGGGGAGCCGCAAAGATACGTCGCCAACTTATCCCTCCGTCTTGCGATACGAGGAAACCGCCGGCAAAGGCGGTGAAGAAGACCCAATCTCTGCCTTGGCGATCGCGCATGCCGGTCATGTCATAGATCGTTCTGTCGGCTCCCCAGACCCAAGGAATGTCTAATCCAGATGAACCGAAGTCGATCCGGTTCCATGTATTGCCGCCATCGTCGGTATACGAACATCCATCGGAGAACGTATAATAACCGCCTCCGCCCGGAAGCGGTTCCTCGTGATTGGTCGCCACCCAGAACCGGCCGTTAAGGGAGAGCATGGCTGAGACATCATCGCTGATCAATCCATTTTTCGAATCATACAGCAGCCAATTCAGGCCCTCGTCGTAACTGAAATTGACTCCGTTGCCAGTGGCAAACCAGACGCCGCCGTTGTGTTCGATAATATCGATCACCACGTTGCTGGCATACGCCGTGTCCGGAACGTCGAAATAGGAAGCCGGTCCCGCCACGACACCAAGAGGCAGCAGCACCGCAATGAAGACCAGAATCAGTTTACGCATGGATTATTCCCCCAGGATCGTAGCCGCAGACACTGTCCGACCGATGCTGACGCAGCGGTTTGTTCAGAAACCACCAAAGGCTCCTCCTCACCACGTTTCGACCGGAGCATATGACACCATCCGGTCGCGTTTTTTCAAGCTGAAAGAATAGCCAATTAGCAGTGGCGAGGCAAGTGCTTTCCCGGTTAGTCGGTGGTTTCCTCCGGTTATACCATGAATCTCAAAAGAGGTTCCGCGTTATGCGTTCTTTTGGCTCGTTCGTCTGACAGCAACATCACGGGACGGAATTCGCGATCCAAATATCCGTTGACACGCCCAGGCCCGCTCGCTATATAGCCTGCACCTGAAGAGACGAGCAGAATTATCTCCATGTCTGTGAAAAGATACGCGCCGGCCATTCTCCTCGTTCTGGGAGTTCACCTTGCCTTTCTCCCCGCCTGCGACAAACTGGTCACCGAAGTCAATAACAACACCTACTACGACTCCACGCTCGCCGCGGCCTGCTTGACCTGCCACGACGGCGGCGCCAAGGAAGACGAGATCATCAAGGTTCCGACCGGACAATGGGCAGCTTCGGCGCACGCCTCGACGCGATTGCTGGAATATCACGACCCGCTTAACGATTCCGTCACCAGCACCTGTGGCCCGATCTGTCACGCCAGTCAGGGATTCATCAAATACGATTCCATACGCGTGCGATCCACAGTCACGGCAATATCAAACCCGGCTGTGATTGGCTGTAATACCTGCCACATGGCGCATAGCGGCAAGTATGGCCAGTGGCGCATGGACACGCTTCGCGGCGACGCCCAGACGGTGCTGCTCGTAAATCAATCGGGATACGAATTGGGGCAGTCCAACATGTGTGCGGTCTGCCATCAGGCGATTCGGTATCCGCTGTCGGTGGCCGATACGGCGCACATGACTCTCACCCGAACCTTCGGACCCCATTTCAGCGCCCAGGCTGATGTTGTCGCCAGCAAGGGCGGATATCCGCTGGGTGGGCCGGTCGCAGCCGATACCAGCCACGCGCTTGACTCGCGCGACGGTTGTCTTATGTGTCATTTCGGCACCGGTCAGGGATATGAGTTCGGCGAACACTCGTTTCGATTGGAAAACAAGACAACAGGTGAGCAGTACATTGCGAACTGTAACGTCACAGGCTGTCATACTGGTCCTTCAGTCATCGCCGCCCAGGGGTTTTACAGCCGTCCAGGACTTGACTCGCTCACTAATCTGGCGGAGGGGCTTCGGTTTGTGCTCGAATTATCCGGCATGCTCGGACCGGACACAGTGCCCGTCAACGGAGCGTTCGTCTCTGCCGACTCGGCGCGGGTACTCTATAACTATCTGCTGTTTGCTCAGGACGGTTCTCGCGGGATCCACAATCCCAAGTACATGTATCGCCTGTTGAAACAGTCGTTGGACAATTTCCTGGGCATACCCCCTTCTCGTTAATTCATCGCCAAAAAGTAAGCCCGCCGGGAAGCGGGCTCACAAATCAATTTCTGCAATCGTTAGTTCAGCGCGCCAATTCGGCCTTGAATTTCTTTGTCAATACCGGCACCACTTCGAACAAGTCACCCACTATGCCATAGGATGCGATGTTAAAGATCGGTGCGTCTTTGTCCCGATTGACCGCCACTATCGTCTGCGAGGTCTGCATGCCTACCAAATGCTGGATGGCTCCGGAGATACCCACCGCCACATAGAGCTTGGGGTTGACCGTCCTGCCTGTCTGCCCCACCTGATACGCATACGGCACCCAGCCGGCATCGACAATCGCGCGTGAGGCGCCAAAGGCAGCCCCAAGGGCATCGGCCAGTTCTTTGACCAGGGGTACATTTTCCGGACCTTTGATCCCGCGCCCGGCCGACACGATGATATCCGCCTCAGCCAGGTTCTGTTTGCCGCCGGATTCTGATTTGGACTCACGAACGGTAGTCTTGGCCGCAAAGCACGAAGAATCAACTGATTCGGCAATCACTTCACCTGTGCCACTCTTTGATTCGGCGAAAATCTTCGGTCTGATCGTGACAAAAAACGTCGCCGAACCGTTTCCTGCAATTCGCGAAATCACCGAGCCACCGTAGCTGGGACGGACTGCCAGAACCTCCCCTCCCTCGACCGCCAGCCCGGTAACATCGGACGCCATCGAACCGCCATTCATACCGGCCAAACGAGCAAACAACGCTTTACCATAAAAGGTCGCAGGACCGATCACCACATTCGGTGAATGTTTGGCTATGAGCGCCGAAATGACCTTGGCATAAACCTCATCGTTGAAATACTTCAGACTCGGGTGTGAGATGGCCAGTAGTTTCCCACCGCCTCGGGCCGCCAACTCCTCGGCCGGTGTTTCCGCGGACTCCGCCAACACGGCAGTTAAGAGTTCGCCCCCAAGGGACTTGGCTGCCTCAATGGTCTCAAACGACGCCGAGAGTAGTTTACCGTCTTTTAGCAGTGCAATAGCAAGAATCTTCATACGATCACCCAATCAAAGCAGAATTCATTGGCGCGAATATATAGGGGGATCGAATCGAGAGCAACAGAAAACGGCTACGTAAGCGGCGATGATGGCGCGCTCCATGGTTCGCCCGAGATCACTGGTGTCGCTGAAGGTTCCACGTTCAAGGTCCGGCGCACGTAGTCGGCGAACACCGTTTCAATGTCGCTGATGGTATGTACTGCAAACAGAGCTGGGCGCAGTTCGGTAGCGCCCGGAAAACCTTTGACATACCAGCCGAGGTACCGCCGCATCATGATCGCTCCGCGCTGATCGCCGAACTGCTCCGCCATGAGTTGGGCATGCAGCCGCGCCATCTCGATCTTTTCGAGCATGCTCGGTTCCTCGGCCGGCTGACCGGTCTCGAAATACCGCCGGATCTGTCCGAAAATAAACGGGTTCCCCAGTGCCGCTCGGCCGATCATGATACCATCACATCTGGTCTCTTCGAGCATCCGCCGGGCATCCTCGGGTGTCTGCACATCACCATTTCCGATCACGGCGATATCAACGGCCTCCTTGAGTTCCTTTATGGCGGACCAGTCCGCTTTCCCGGTGAATCCCTGGGCGCGACTGCGTGCATGCAGCGTGATAGCCTTGGCGCCGGACCGCTGGGCAATCTGGCCGACCTCGCGATAGACTGGCAACGTATCGACCCAGCCGCACCTGATCTTGACCATCGTAGGTGTCTCCCCCGCCCCTTCGACCACACCGCGAATGATCTCTTCCGTCAGGCCCAGATCGCGAAGTACCGCCGAGCCGCCGTTCTTGTTGACCACTTTCTTGACCGGACAGCCGAAATTGATATCGACGACATCGGGGCGAAACTTCTCCACCGTGATCCGGGCAGCCTGCTTCATCACCTCGGGGTCGGCGCCAAACAGTTGAATCCCCAGCGGTTGCTCGTCGGGTTTGAACGCCATCATGGACAGGGTCTTGTCCTGGTGGCGGATAATCCCTTCCGATGAGACCATCTCCGTAAAGGTCATCGTGGCACCCGCTCGGGCCGCGAGAACCCGAAACGGCCGGTTTGAAACCCCCGCCAGCGGAGCCAGGAGCACCTGTCCGGACAAGTTTAAGTTTCCTATCTGCATGCCGACAATATATGTACGTTGACCGAAAGCGGCAAGTCGCCGCCGGGAGTCAAAGTTCGGCGCTTGTATCGCCGACAAGAGCGAGAACATACTGTCCGATACACAAGGCGAAAGGGATATCCCATGCCGGAAATAGTCATCAAGTACGAAGACAAGATCATCGAGCGCATTGTCACCGAGAAGAAACGCGTGACGATCGGACGCACCAACGACAACGACATCGTGCTCGAAAACCGAGGGGTCTCGCGCAAACACGCGATGATCGAATTCAACAACAACGCCGCCGTCATTATCGACAATGAGTCACTGAACGGCACGTTTGTGAACAATCGCAAGATCACCGAGGAAGTGCTGCGGGACAAAGACGTCATCACCATCGGCAAGTACTCGCTCATCTACAACCGGGAAACCACCCACGAAGGTCCCGAGACGGCCGGCATGGACGGCACCATGGTGCTGAACACCAAACGTCAGAAGGAGCTTCTGGAGAACGACAAGGTGGAGCGGGAGATCGTGGCCAAGTACGGCGGCTCGGTCCTGTTGGGTGAGGAAAATACCGAATTCTCCGAATTCAAGCTGGACCGCGAAGTGACGACAATCGGCTCCGCCAAGTTCGTCCATATCAAGGCCAAGGGGTTCCTGCTTTCGGGCATCCAGGCGAAGGTTGTCCAGGAAGACCACAACTACATTCTCATCAACCTCGGCCGGTCCGGTAAGACCAAACTGAACGGCGAGGAGATTTCACGTGCAGTCCTCAAGAACGGTGACATCATGAGTGTCGGCAAGAGCGTGTTCAAGTTCGTTGAGGGCAGCCAACGATGAGGCTTGCCGTGATATCGGACATCCACGCAAACCTTGAGGCTCTGGAAGCGGTCCTGCGAGACTGCGAAACGCACAAGGTTGATACGATCTACTGTCTGGGGGATGTGGTGGGGTACGGGGGCGACCCGAGCCCCTGCCTGAAACTGGTTGACCAGCACTGTCCGGTCAAGCTGATGGGGAACCACGAATACGCCGCATTGGGCCTCCTGTCCGGACAAATCATGAACAGCGTGGCCAAGGAGTCGATGGACTGGACGCAGTCGCAATTGACCGACCATGATTTTTCCATCCTCGCCGACCTGGAGATGGATGCTCGATACGAGAACCTGTACTTCGTGCACGCATCACCTCACGAACCCGATAAATGGCATTACGTGCTCACCGGCATCGAAGCCGATACGGCATTCCGTAGTTTCGACGATCAGATCTGCTTTATCGGCCATTCACACTTGCCCATGATATTCGCCAAAGCGCCGGACGGCAGCTCCCGGCAGCAGACCGGCCACGACTTCGCACCGGATGACGAAAACCGCTATATCGTGAATGTCGGTTCGGTGGGCCAACCGCGCGACAACGATCCGCGCGGGTGTTATGTGACCTATGACAGCGTAGAACGCGAAATAGAGTACCATCGCGTCTCGTACGACATTGACCTGACTCAGCGCAAAATGGCCAGGGCCAGGCTCCCGCAACTTTTGATTGACCGTCTGCTGGTCGGGCGATGAGGTGGCGACATGAGTAAGTACTCGACCTACATACTGTACCTCCTGATAACGATCCTGGTCGTTATTCTGTACGTCAACGATTTCACACCGCTGGCCGGTATGCAGCGCTCGGTGAATGACCTGCTGTGCCGGGTGACAGCGTCAAGCACGCCGCCGCCCAACATTCAGCTGGTGATGATTGACGCACGCGCGCAGACTGAGTTCGGGCAGTGGCCTTGGAATCACGACCGGATTGCCGATCTGCTCGCTGCCGCAGCCAGCGGCGAGCCCAAGGCGGTCGTATTGGACGTCGAGCTGAGCGAGGAAGCGCGCCAGGATTCGGCCGGATATACGCAGATACTGGCCGATCAACTGAGCTGGGTGCCGAATACCATCCTGCCGTATGACATCGCGCTGTCCAATTTCCGAGGGAACAAGACATCGAACCCGAAGTATCTGTTCAAGAACTCCGTCAATGTCGACAACAAAGTGGGTCTGCTCAGTGAAGAAGCGAGTCTGAATGCCCGAAAGGTGTTCCTCCCGGCGGAGAAACTGCTTTCGCATGACCCGTATCTTGGTTTCAACTACACGGCGCCGGATAACGACCGCATCCTGCGCCACCAGCCGATGATCATGAATTATGAGGGATTCTACTACCCGTCGCTGCCCCTCATGGCCGCGGCGGTCTACCTGGGCATGACCCCGGACAAGATAAAAGTCGGTGATGATGGTCAGATCCACCTTGGCACCCAGCGCACGATCCCGGTGAGCGACCAGGGCGAGTTCTTCATCAGTTTCACGAAAGACAACCCGTTTGTGCGGCACTCGGCTGCCGATGTCCTTGGTGAGAAGTTCAACTACTCGCAGTTCAAGAACAAACTAATCGTGATCGGGGTCAGCACGCCGGATCAGAATGAGACGTTTGTAACGCCGGTGGGCAACGACGCCACAGAGCTGGCGGTCAAGGCCAGCGTCATGGACAACATCATCAACAACCGCATCCTGATGGTCCAGAACAGGCGACCTGGGATCGATCTTTTGGTGCTCTTCCTGTTGGGCGGCGTGTGCGCGTTCATTCTGCCGCGCGTCGCGCTGATGTACCGCATGGTCATCCTCGGAGCCGGGCTGGTCATCCTGGCCAATGTCAATTACTTCATGCTGGCCAGTTTCAACACTATGCCGCAGACCATGTACGTGATGCTGCAACTGGTCTTATTCGCCTTTGCTTCACCGTTGCTCGAATCCACCCTGCTGGCCGGTGAATCTGCTGCCACCTACACGGACCGCAAGAAGGTGCCCAAAGTACATACGGAAAAGGCCCGGGGACAGGCAGCAGGCAGCGCCGATGAAGTGAAAGTTCGCGAACTCAAGGTATCGCCTGCAGATCCGGACAACCTGGTCACCACGGCCGTCGATATGGGGGACAGCGGCCGTCATGCCCAACGGACTACGGCGCTCGCCGATGGGCTCACCGATTCGTCCAAGACGGCTTCGCCATCCGAACCGCTCGAAGTCGGCGATATGAGTGACATCAGTGGCGGTCACGGTCAGTCACAGTCCGGTGCGACGGCGAGTTCCTCCGAGGGGCTGGGGTTCTCGGACAGCAGCTCCGATGGCTGGAAGGATTCGAGCGGCGCCGGTATCAAACGCGACAGCGGCGAGTTGTCGCTTCCCGGCGACCAGAGCGACCTCAAGAATCTCGGCCGTTACCAGATTATGGGGACGCTTGGACGAGGCGCTATGGGGATGGTGTACCGGGGTATCGATCCGGCCATCAACCGCCCGGTAGCGTTGAAAACGATACGTTTGGATTTCGTAAACGACCCGGACGAATTCGCCGAGCTCAAGGAGCGCCTGTATCGCGAGGCTCAAGCGGCCGGCAAGCTCTCCCATCCGAATATCGTGACCATCTACGACGTCGGTTCCGAAGGGCCCCTGCAGTACATTGCCATGGAGTACCTTGAAGGGGTCACACTCGAACATCTCATCAAGAAAAAAACTCGGTTCAACTACAAGATCATTGCGCAAATAATCACCCAGATCTGCGCGGCTCTTGAGTATGCACACGAGCGGGGTATCGTTCACCGCGACATCAAACCGGCCAACGTCATGGTGCTCAGCGATTATCGCGTCAAAGTGATGGATTTCGGAATTGCACGAATCGACTCCAATTCCATGACCAAGACCGGTATCGCCATGGGTACCCCGAACTACATCTCGCCCGAACAGCTTCGCGGGCTGCCCATCGACCGACGCGCCGACCTCTTCTCGCTGGGTGTGCTGATGTACGAAATGCTACTCGGGCGCAGGCCGTTCAAAGGAGAAAATATCACGTCGCTGATCTACGCCATCATGCATCACGAGCCGGATAAACCGTCCAATCTCAATCCGCAGATCCCGCTGTTGTTCGACCACGTGATCGCCAAGGCGCTGAAGAAAAACCCGCAGGAACGGTATCAGAAAGCCTCCGAAATCACAACCGACCTTCACGATTTCGTTGAGTCGTTCGCCAAGAGCTGAGTCGAGAACAACGTACCACGAACGATCAAGGCCGCCACGGTGCACCGTGCCGGCCTTTGCATTTGGTCTCTGAAAAACTCAGCGCTATTTTTCAGGCGGGTTCTTGTCGAGAATCTCCTCAACCAAAGACAACGCTACACCCGACAGCATAACCTCCACGCCGAGTTGTGTGAAGTCCGATGAAATAAGCTCGCGATTGATCGACGCGTACAGCGAACAGGAGGCGCCCCGCTCCACTACCAAACCGGACAGATGGTTGGCGGTCTCCGCCACAAAGGTCACCTCGCCCAGTTCTTCCGAGGTCACATACCCCGTACAGTTATGCACCTGCAGATGCGAGTTACCGGTATACACGACCACCAGCATGCCCCGGCTTTTGCCAAGGGTGACTTCGGGGTACACCTCCAGCACGAGGATGCGTCGCTCCTCGGTGTTAGTGACTTTGAAGCGGAAATGATCCTTTTCCCAGGAGACTTTTTCGGCTCCGAGCAAGGCGCCAATTTTGTCGGCATCGGTCTGACTAAAACTGGTGGCCATCAGGTTTGCTCCGTTCGCTCATGTCTATCGTCAGCGAGCAGGACCGGCCTCATCTTTCTTGGGGGGCGTTTCGTCACGACGAGGCGGCGCCGGTTGATCATGCCTGATCTCGGTCACCGACCCCTTGACTTCATCGGAGGTGTCTTTCATCGCCCGCTTGAATTCGCGGATCCCTTTGCCGAGCCCCTGCGCAATCTCCGGCAACCGCCTCGCCCCGAACAGAAGCAGGATCGCCAGGAAGATCAGCAGCATTTCCCATGGGCCCATTCCGAACATAGTAACGTCCTTCCTGAGGTACGCGTACCTCTATAAGTACCACCACCGAAAATACACGATAACAAGTAGAACAAACAAGAGTGACATAAAGTTGATCTTGAACATCAGCCCCACCGTGAACGAAATGGCGTAGAACTCCACTTTGGTGGCATCGAACCCGATGACGACGGATTTGGTGAATAACGTCTTGGCTGCCCCTTCCGGAAGGTATGTGCCGATAACATCCCCCAAAAGCCCGCCCAGTACGGCGCCAAGAATCAGCGCCGTGATGATAAACGTCAGTTCTCTTCGCTTCACGCACTCTCCACCGGTCGGCGGGATGCCAAATGCCCCCGCACCGACTCGAATATCTTCAGACCGTCTATTGACCCCAGAATCGTCTCCACCGCCCGTTCCGGATGTGGCATCATGCCAAGTACGTTCCCTGCCTCATTGATGATCCCGGCAATATTATGGGCGGATCCGTTCGGGTTGGCCAACGGTGATTCTTTGCCCTGAACGTCGACATACCGAAACAGTACCAGTCCCTTGTCCTCGAGTTTCCTGATATCCCCCTCGAAATTGTAGTAGTTCCCTTCGCCGTGGGCGATAGGGACCCGGAGGATATCACCAACCCTGCAATCGGCAGTGAATGGCGTCCGGTTGTTCTCTACTCTCAGGTACACTTGTTTGCAGGAGAACCGAAGGTGGCTGTTTCTGATGAGCGCACCCGGGAGGAGTCCCGCCTCGGTGGCCACCTGGAAACCGTTGCAGATCCCCATCACCAGGCCGCCGGAGTTGGCAAACCGAATGACCTGCTTCATGATTGGTGAGAAGCGCGCGATAGCGCCGGCTCGCAAATAGTCACCGTGGGCAAATCCGCCCGGCAGAATGATCAGGTCACTGCCACACAGGTCTTCGGACTTATGCCAAAGAAACCCGACCGGCACGCCCAGCACAAAACGGAACGCGGCGAACGCATCATAGTCGCAATTGGAACCGGGAAACGTCACCACGCCGACTTTCATCAGGTCTTCTCCACCGAGTACTTCTCGATCACCGGATTGGCCAGGAGCTTTCGGCACACCTCATCGATCCGGCGGTCAATGTCGCCGTTTTGCGCGTCAAACTCCAACTCAAAAAACTTGCCGGACCGGACCGACATGAACTCGCCGTACCCCATCTGGGCGAGCGCTTTCTGGATCGTCACCCCCTGCGGGTCGAGCACCCCATCTTTGAGGCGAACATAAACGACCACTTTCTTCTTATTCGTCATCACTCTCGTCTTTCCGAAATCGCCGCTTTAAGTACGGCCGCCCGGTTACCTTGCCGACGCCAACATAGAATAAGCGATAAAACTCGCGGGCCATGCCATACAATATATAGACCGCCATAAGCGGAAACAACATCAGTCTCGGCTTGACAATGATTAGCGAAAGCCCCGCCAGAAGCAGCGCGCCGAGCTTGATCCGGTCCTGGCGGCGGTCAAAACGCTCCGGAATGGCATCGTATTCCACCTGCGAGACCATCAACACAGAGAACAACACGATCATGGTGACCAGCCACTCGGAGTACTCCAAACCATTCCAAATTCGGTAGCAAAATATGATGAACGAGACCATCGTGACAGCTGCTGCCGGAACCGGAAGCCCCACGAATTCCTTCTTCTCTTCGCTTTCGGCCATGACGTTGTAGCGCGCCAGCCGATAGGCTGCGGACATGATATAGACAATCGAGATTATCCAACCCCACTTGCCGAGATCGTTCAGTTTGATCGCATAGACTATCATCGCCGGTGCCACGCCGAACGACAGGAAATCCGCCAGGGAATCCAGTTCAATACCAAACTGAGAAGTTGAACCGCTCAAACGAGCCACCTTGCCGTCGAGCGCATCCATAAGCGCCGCCGCCAGCACAAACCAGCAGGCCGACGTGATCCGCCCATCCACGGCCTCCAGGAGAGCGATAAACCCGAACACCACGTTTCCCATGGTGAACATGCCGGGGAAGATGCCTCTATAATTTCCCACGCGCCTCCTGACTGGCTCGATCGGAAGCGCTTAATATCGAACTTGTGTTGAGGTAGCCAATGACGGTCCGCCCGCCGGCCACGTGCTCTCCGATCCTGATCCGAATATCGCTGTCGGCCGGCACAAACAGCTCGGTACGTGAGCCGAAACGGATAAGCCCGAAGCGATCCCCGGCTTTGCATTCATCCCCTGCCTTGACCCGGCATACGATCCGTCGGGCGATCAGGCCGGCAATCTGCTTGATAAGAACTTTCTGCCCAGTGATCGCGGTCATCCCGATCTCGGTCCGCTCGTTTAATTCCGAAGCCTTGTCCTCAAAGGCCGCGAAGAACTTGCCCGGATGGTATTCCACGTACTCGACCTTCCCGGTGATCGGAATCCGATTGACATGAACATCAAACACCGACAAGAAGATTGAGATTTTCGTTACGGCGCCATCGAAGAAGGTGTGTGAGGCAAGCGTGTCAATGCCGATCACCTTGCCGTCCGCGGGGGACACCAGGATGCCGGGAGTCGCGGCGACAGCACGCTCCGGGTCACGGAAGAAATAGGTGACAAACAAGGTCAGCAATGCGAACATCACTCCCATAACGAACAGCCATCGGCTGTCGATACGAGTGGCAAGCCAGACGGTCGATACTGTGAGGAGTAATCCCCCGAGGATGAATGGTAACCCCTCGCGCGCAATCATCGCCCGAACACCCGTTTGAATATCTTTCCGACATTGCGCGTATAATAGGCGACATCGAAACACTCATCAATCTCAGCCTCCTTGAGATATTGCGTGACCTCTTCATCCCGCTTCACCAGTTCCCGGAACAACCCCTTCCCTTCCGAGGCGGCAAGGGCATTTCGCTGAACCATACGGTACGCTCTCTCACGCGAACCGGCGGGTCCGGCCAGCTTGAGCAGGAGCCGCTGGGAGAAGACCAGGCCGCCGCCATAGTAGATATTTTCAAGCATCCGCTTTTCGTTGACCACCAGACCGCTCAGGAGTCCAATGAACTTCTCGAGTCCATAATCGGTAACAATAGTCGCATCGGGAATGATCACACGCTCAACCGATGAATGCGCGATATCCCGCTCATGCCAGAGCGGGACGTTTTCCATGGCCGCGACCGCGTAGCCGCGAAGCATCCGGGCGATACCGGTGATCCGCTCGGCAGTGATCGGGTTCCGTTTGTGTGGCATGGCCGACGATCCCTTCTGCCCCTTGGCAAATCCCTCCATCATCTCACCGATCTCAGTCCGCTGCAGATTGCGGATTTCAGTCGCGAACTTCTCCAATGAGGAGCAAAGCAGCGCCAGTGCCAGGATATACTCGGCGTGGCGATCGCGCTGAATTACCTGGGTGCTCACCTCGGCCGGTTTTAGTCCCAGACGTTTGCACACCGCTTCTTCAACTTTCGGATCGAGATTGGCGAAATTGCCCACCGCGCCGGAGATCTTACCTACGGAGATGTTTTCCGTGGCAGCGGCAAACCGCACCCGAGCGCGAGTCAGCTCGGTGTACCACATAGCGAACTTGAGACCGGCAGTGGTCGGTTCGGCCAGGACACCATGAGTTCGCCCGATGCAAGGTGTATTCTTGTGCTTCTTTGCCAGACCCTTGATCAACGCCAGGGCCTTCACGATCTTGGCATCGATGATCCCGGCTGCCCGTTTCATTTGAAGTGACAACGCCGTATCCAGGACATCGGATGAGGTCATGCCGAAATGCAGGTACCTGGCATCTTTCCCCACGTATTCGCCGACACAGGTCAGGAAGGCAATGACATCATGGTTGACTTCTTTTTCAATCGCATTGATCCTGGCGACATCAAAGCGCGCTTTATTTTCTATGGCCCTGGCAACCGATGCCGGAATTAGCCGCAGTTGTGCCATGGCGCGGGCTGCTTCGATCTCCACCTCCAGCCATGTTTGGAATTTGGCTTCTTCGGACCAGAGCGCCCCCATCTCAGGAAGCGTGTACCGAGCGATCATTTGTCTTTGCCGGCTTTCTTGAAGTCCGAGATGAACTTCTCGAGCCCGATATCGGTCAGCGGATGTTGTATCAGGCGGGCGATCACCGAGTACGGCATGGTGACCACGTCGGCGCCGATCAGCGCCGCTTCCACCACGTGCATCGGATGCCGTACCGACGCCACCAGAACCTCGGTCTCGTAGTCATAGTTTTCGTAGATCTGAACGATCTCCTCGATGAGTTTCATACCATCGGTCGAGACATCATCGAGCCTTCCGATGAACGGGGATACGAACGTCGCGCCAGCTTTCGCCACCAGGAGCGCCTGCATGGGGCTGAACACCAGCGTCGCGTTGGTCATCGTCCCCTGGCCATGGAGCGCCTTGATAGCCTTGAGTCCCTCGAGGATTGTCGGGATCTTAATGACGATATTGTCGGCGATCTTACAGAGCTCTTCCGCTTCTTTGAGCATTCCTTTCGCGTCGGTAGACAGCACCTCGGCCGATACCGGTCCCGGAACTACTCTGCATATCTCTTTGAGAATTTCCCGATACGGCGCGGACTCTTTTGCGGCCAGCGACGGATTAGTGGTAACACCATCAAGCACACCCATTGCCACGGCGTTTTTGATCTCATCCAGATTGGCCGTGTCTATGAAGAACTTCATGTCTGGCTCTCCCTGTCATTGTATCCCACGGCGACCAGGTACAGGCCCTGCGCCGGGGCGGTAAATACTACTCGTTCATCGATTTGCCCGAGAATGATATTCCGGAATCGCTCTAATGTCAAGTTCTGCACATTGTTGTCCTGTGGCTTGCCGGCCAGATTGACCATCGCACCGACAAGCGACCGCACCATACTATGCAGGAACCGGTTGCCGCAGATCTCATACACCATGAGTGGCCCCAATCGGTACCACCGCGAGAAAGCGATCACACATGTATTGTCAGGCTTTTGGGAAGCGGTCACGCAGAACGGACCAAAGTCATGTTCACCGACAACTGTCCGGGCGGCCGCCTGCAACACCTCGTAATCAATCTCTACGGGGTTTTCCCAGCGCAGGTCGCGGTAGATCGCCGACCTCTGCTGAGACATGACATACCGATACCGGCGCCACCGTGCGCTGAACCGGGAATTGAAGTCGGCGCTCACCTCCACTGAGGAATGGATGCGGATATCATCGGGGAGATGAAAATTGAGCGCGTCTTTGTATCGCTCGGACGCCAGGGGATGGTCGATGTGGAAGTTGGCCACTTGTCCCAGCGCGTGCACACCGGCATCGGTTCGCCCCGCCCCAATCACATCCACGTCACAGGCCGTGACTTTTCGAATAGCCGCGGTTATCTCCCCTTGTATCGTCCTTTGACCGGGCTGCACCTGCCAGCCGGAAAAGGTGGTCCCTTTGTACTCGACCAGAAGTTTGATATTCCGAGTCGGCATGATTACCGGGTGAGGGAAAAGAGCGCCAGAATCGTCGCTGTTCCGGCCAGCATGAAACTGTACTCCGCCTTACCAAACCGGGCGTGCGTGTAGGCCGTTCGTGGTGCATGGCCATGATAGCCGCGCGCCTCGATCGCCAGCGCGAGGTCATCGGCGCGATTCATGGCCGAGGCAAACACCGGAATAAGAAGCACGGTGGTCCTCCGTATGCGGCGAACGTACGACCCGCCGAAATTCACGCCACGCATCATCTGGGCGTTTCGGATAGAAACAAATTCATCGTACAGGATCGGAATGAATCTCATGGCGATGAATACGATCAAACCCAGATCATTAACCGGGACACCGAGACGTCCCAGCGGCTTCATAAGGAACGTGACCGTTTCGGCCAGCTCGGAGGGGGAATTGGTGAGTGTGATTAGGAACGCCATGCCGATAAAGAGCACCAGCCGCAGCGAAAAGAACACGGCATTGGCCATCGCGCGGGAAGTAACGGGATAGGTATCGATCGTAAACAGCACCGGCCCCTCCTTGCCGGAGAAAAGAATATGATAGAGAAACGTGATCAGGACCAACAGGAGGACCGGCCGGAAATTCCGCCACAGATTCCCCGGACCCACTTTCGACAGAAGCAGCCCAGTGATCAGAGCACCCAGTACGATGCCATAAAAGAGCACTGATGTGGTCAGTAACGCCAACACTAACACCGCCAGAACCGGCAGAAGTTTAGCTCTGGCATCCAACCGATGCAGAAACGACTCAAGGGGGCGATACTGCCCCAGGAATATGGGAGTTGTCCGTATCATCAGCGCTCAGAATATAGACGGGAGGGTCAAAAAAGCAATGATTGGGAGCGATTAGCGCGGAGACTGTTTCGGCGCTGTCGCCGCCTTGTGCAGGGCGCAGCTGGTGCAGGCTGGTTTATGCCGGCGACGGCGATACCGGACCGCAAGATACAGCACCGAAGCGCCCACTATGGCAGCTACGACCATTTGTTGCAACGCGGGACTCATACGCCCCCAAAGCGAGTAAATATTTGATACACCGCCATAGCGCCAAAGTATGCCAGCACCGTCATATAAACAAACGTCCCGGCAGCATATTTCCAGCTTCGGGTCTCCTGCCTGATCGTCACCAACGTTGCGCCACACTGACAACAGAGCGCGAAGAACACAACTATGGAAAGTGCGACCGCCGGCGAAAACAGCGGCTTGCCAATCTGCGGGCCATGATCCCACGTCGCCAAGCGCATCTTGTCAACGAGCGAACCGGAACTCTCACCAGCCTCGGAACCGAGATTGAAAATCGTCCCCAGTGTCGCTATGATCACTTCACGTGCCGGGAACGAAGCCAGCGTAGCCATCGTAATGCGCCAGTCCCAACCAAGTGGCCGGAACAGAGGCTCGACCGTCCTGCCAAGTTGTCCCAGATACGACTCGCGGAGTTGCGCCCCAGCCCGCTCGCGCTCAGCCTCCGCGAGTTTTGCCGATCGAACGGCATCATGGATCGACTGGTCGGATGAGATCACGCTCACCTGGCGAGCATAGTCCCTTTGGATCGCCTCCGAGCGCGGGTAGTAGCTGAGTGCCCAGACAATGATTGTGATAGCCAAAATTACCGTTCCGGCACGCACTACAAAGGAACGGGCTCGGTGGTACACGCGGATCAACACCGAACTGAGTGTCGGTACCTTGTACGACGGGAACTCCATCATAAACGTCCCCCGCTGTGTTTTGAGCAAAGTATGCTTCAAGATCAGCGATACCAGGACAGCCACCACCAGTCCGAGCAGATACAGCCCTCCGAGCACCAGACCATGTGAATTGAGAAATCCGAGATAGACCTTATGCGGTATGAAGGCAGCAATCATGATGGCATAGACCGGTAGCCTCGCCGAACAGGTCATCAGCGGCGCCACCAGAATGGTCATGAAACGCAGTTTCTTGTCCTCTATCGTCCGCGTGGCCATAATGCCGGGGACCGCACAGGCATAGGAAGACAACATCGGTATGAATGACTTGCCGGATAGCCCGCACCAACTGAACGCCCGGTCCACCAGAAAGGCAATTCGCGGCATGTAACCGGAATCCTCAAGCAGGCCGATGAACAGAAACAGTATGACGATCTGCGGCAAAAACGCCAGCACCGACCCGACACCGCCAATGACGCCGTCGGTCAGGAGCGACCGGAGCGGCCCGTCGGACAACAACGACCCGACATACGTACTCACACCACCGAACACGTCGTCGATCAAGTTCATGACCGGCTCGGCCCAGGCGAAGATAGACTGGAACATGAACCCCATGATCAATATCAGGAGCATCGGCCCAAGAACCGGGTGCAGGAGCAGACGATCGATCTTCGCCGAAGTCGTCTTTCGCCGCTCCGCCGAAGTTGTCACTACGTTTCGCGAGATCGCCGCCGCTTTCGAGGTGAGCGACCCGGTCTCGGCAATGGACAGCGATCCGAGCCGGCTGGCGATCTCGTGGCGGGCCTTCTCCAGCATGGAGCGCATGCCATCCTCTGAGTCCAGCAAAAAGGCTCGCTCCGCCGGGCCGCTGACATCGAACAGCACCCGAAGGTACTCAGCTCGCGACCGGTGACGGCACCCGTCGCCGCCATGTCTGCCGTGTCGATGCCGGTGCCGGTGGCCATGTTGAGGCGCATTGCGTTCCGGTTCCATAAGAGAGGTCAGGATCATTTCGGTGGCCGGATCGTAGTAGCCCGGACCGACCATAGGGGCGCTGTCGGCTTGACTCCCTATCTTGTCAATGAGCTCGGATATCCCTTTCCCACGTGATGCCACCACCGGCGCCACCGGGATACCGTGCAATTCCTGCGAAAGACGACTATGGTCGATCCTGACACCGTGCTTGTGGGCAATATCCACCATGTTCAACGCCACCACGACCGGCCGGCCAATTTGCATCACTTGGAAAAGCAGATACAGGCTCCGCTCCAGATTGGTGGCGTCAACCACGCAGACAATGATATCGGGGGCCCGCTCACCGTCGATCCCGCCGAACAGCGCCTGTGCCGCTATGTATTCATCGGGAGAGAACGCCGCCAGCGAATAGGTACCGGGGATATCGATAAGGGTAAATTCGCGATCCGGACTGGACGGCACTCGAAACGTGCCGCTCGTTTTTTCGACCGTAACACCGGGATAGTTGGCCACGCGCTGGCGAAGGCCGGTAATGGCGTTGAATATGGTGGTCTTACCGCAATTGGGATTGCCGCAGACGGCGACGGTGACAGTGGCCGACTCCTGACGCAGCGCTGATGTCACACCCATGACTGACTCCCGAACGTGGTTCGGACGAAGGACACCCACACTATTCTTCGAGCTCGACAGCCACCATTGAGGCCTCGGCACGACGGAGCGACAAACAGCACGGTCCCACTTGTACCTCGAGCGGATCGTTCAGGGGCGCGTTGCGCACATACTCGATCGTTCGCCCGGGTACAAGCCCCAGTTCGGTCAGACGGCGCGCGATGCGATTGTCGTCGGTGTATCCGATCACCCGTCCCTTTTGGCCCGGCGCCATTTTGCTGAGATACGTCATTGCTGGTATTCCTCAAAAATCCTGATCGTTTGCCCGGGTGAGATATGCTTTCAAGAGCCGTAGCTCGTCCTGCCTCAGCTGGAGTTTCGGTCCATATCGTTCCACCGCCAGTGACCACGCGTCATCTGTCAGGTTCTTCGGTGGTATCAGCTTGTGACACTTATCGCACAGGCTTTCGTACATCCGTTTTCCCTGCATCTGGTCGGCGGTCAAACGCGAACCCTGTTCGCAGGAGATCATCATTGTAGTCATCGCTGCCGACATGACTATCGCCTCAATGCACTTTGCTCTTGCCGACCACATGGCGTGCCTTTTGGCATTCCTGACAGTACCCCTGGATCTCTATCTTGAATCCCTCCGGCTGGAAATGGAACGAGTCCGTCGTCTTGATCAATTCGCCCATCAGGTTGCCGGTATCGAATTCGACCAGCGTGCGACATTGCAGGCAGTACAAATGCCCATGCGGCTCGCGAGTGACCCGATCGTACCGCGTGACACCATCGCCAAGATTCACCTCCTCGGCCAGCCCGACCTTGCAGATCAGCTTGAGATTGCGCCAGACCGTGGCGTACCCAACGGAACGGTCCTGCTGCTTCACTCGCTCGTACAGCTCGTCGACCGAGACATGTTTGCCAAGCTCGAAAAACGAACGGAATATCAGCTCCCGCTGTGGAGTCATCTTGAACCCTTTGGTGCGCAGAAACTCTTTCATTGCATCCGTTCCTTTGACCTTAATATCGGTCAAATGAAAACGATTTTCAATTTCAAAATTTATATAAAATTCGGGACCTGTCAAGGGGTATTGTGATTTTTCTCACATTTTCTTTCTTGGGCGTATCCCTTTGTACCGCAAATAGAAAGGCCGTCCCAAGGCGGGACGGCCGTAGACCAATTTGGTCCGTGAAAGCTCATTTCAACAGGAGCATCTTCCTGGAAACAGATTCCTCCCCTCGAGTCAACCGGTAGAAATAGACACCGGATGCCACTTTCCAGCCCGCCTGATTGGCGCCATCCCAACTCACACTATATGTTCCCGCCGGCTGTACCGCATCAACTAACGTTACCACTTTCTGGCCGAGCAGGTTGTAGATGGCGAGATTTACAGACGGTAGCTTCCCGCTCGCACCCCTGACCGGATTCAGAGTATACGATATTTCTGTGGATGGGTTGAACGGATTGGGGTAGTTCTGATGCAGGACGATGCTGCTTGGCAAACTCGGCCCATCCGGGTCGTTGACATCAGTGACAATGCTTTCACCGAAGAACTTGAGTATTTGATCGACAAACGTCTGCTTGGTGGCCCAACTGATTCCTCCCCAATTATCACTTATGAATTCAGGTCCCCAACTCATCACGAAGGATTTATACGCACCAGAGTACGTTACAGCGCAACTGCCATAATTTTGTGTCTTCGTTGCGTTTGTAATGATCAGAGAAGTCTGGCCACCGTTGAGCGGGTTCAGAAGTCCACCGACAGCGTGTGTCGTCCCGCGATACGCGAAAGTATCCCCAACCGGATTGCCGGTGACCCCTTTGGTAATGGGTAGTAGAATTGTTCCGGGATCCCAACGGGCACGCAGATAGTCTTTCATAAACATAGAATCAGACTCCCAAAGCAGCCTGCTTCCCTTCAGACTCGCGAACGCCAGATTCCCCCCGCCGTCCAGAAACGTCTTCAGCGACGCGATATCCTGTGCATTCAGCGCCCCACCGTTCAGTGTGTCGCCTGTGAGCCAGAGGATTGTTGTATACTTGCTCATCTCTGCCGCCGGTGGGGAACCAATCGAGTCGATTTTGCTCCAGACTCGGTGCGGCACCCGGAGGTTGCGGAGGGCATTGGTGTACAGCGTGTCGAACGAAAATCCTTCATCGTCGTCAAGTACGAGTATTCTTGGCGCCCCAAGCTCAGCATCAAAATAGAACGTGTCAACAAACCGCTTGTCCCCGTGTGTAGCAACAAGCGAATCGGCTTCTATTATCAGCCTGAATGTGACGATCTTCGTCTTCGCCGTCGGCGCGAGCGACAGCCTGATCGGAATTTCTGTCACCACACCTGCGGTCAGCACCGGGTTCAGGTAATTGGTCTCGGTGACGTTGTTGGTGATGATCTGTACGTCGGGATCGTTGCACGACAAATTGAGGTACCAGTAATATGCGCTTCGCATGAAGTTGCGAACACGGAAATAAACATCCGCCGTCTCCCCCGCTTCGACCATACCGTCTCCGTCGGCCAGACCGACCGTATCCATGAACTTGACCGAATCGTAACTCCAGAGCGCCAGATGAGGACGTGAATATTCCACATCCAGATCGGCGTACATGATGGAATCTGAGTTGGTGATCCGCCAGACACCCACTTCGGTCGGGGAGTCGGTCGCGTTGTCGTGCGCGTTTGGATTGCTCATGTCGTGGAAATTGCGGTTGACGGTGTTACCAGGCCATGGGTCACCGGCATCGGCGCCATATGCGGTAAGTGCCAGATCATTGAAGCCATCCGCCTGCTCTAGCGCCACTTTGTAACGAAGGTAATTGTCGTTATTCGGGACAGCGCCATCGACATGATAGATCAGCAGACCTGAAGCAGGAAGTCCCAGGTCGAAGCCGACTCGCTGTCTGTTCTCCACCAGCCAGTATTCGGAGCCGCCCGGCTCTCCCAGTATTCTGTACACCATAGCGTTGTACTCGACAGCCGGGATAGGTGCCTGGTACAGGTTGGACGTGACATCAAGGAGCCCGGTATCCGGGACGAGAAACCCGAGGTTGATCTTGCACCACGGATCGAAGTGAGCCGGAAGTTTGGAACTACCATTGTAATTTCCCGACGCCATCAGCGACCAACTGCCCAGTCCATCTGATGTCGAAGGGGTGTAGTCTGTGTCGTACAGGTCGGGGAGCCCGAGGATATGTCCATACTCATGACAGAACACGCCGATGGGCACCATGGCGCCGAGAAACTTCTCGGGGTTCATGGTGTATGCGTATATAGATTTGCCGTCTAACGTGAGTGACGTGGACAGATTGCTTCGATGTGACCAGATGGCAGTTGAGTCTCCCCCTTCCTCTGCCCCCTTGCCGGCATGAACTACGATTATACCATCCACGATGTTATTGCCGTCATTGTCGTACTTGGCGAAATTGACGAACGAGTCGGCCGCAAGGGCAGCATCGCGCGCGAGCAGTCGTCCGCCAGGACCCAGTCCCATGTCGGTCCCTACATAGGAGGCATACGAGTTCGACATTCTGAGCCAGTGCGTCACGTCCCCCCTGATAAACAGCTTACCATAGGAATTCTCGAAATAATAGTCCGTCATGGAGCCGGTCGCATTCGAATCCGGGTCCCCTTTGACAGAGAACAGCATCGAATCGAACTTGGCGCTGTCACCGACCGTGGCCCAATTGTCGTAGAAATCCACGAGTATTACGATAACGTTGATCGTGTCGACCGCATTGGGATCAAACGCCGCCTTGGCGGCCATACGCTCACGTGAGAACGGCAGATTCGCTGACGGAGCATCGCCGCCGGCATCACGGAACGCTTTCAGGATGGCGAGATTCTTTTCGAGTGTCCCTTCGGCTTTCCATTTTTCGAGCGTGCCGGGCATCGGCGCAACCGCAAATGCACTGTTCGCGATAATGAGAACTATAAGAAGCGCGAGCAATCCCCCGGTGAATCGACAGACGCATGTGTTCCTGGACATACTTCCAACCCACGATAGTATCAAGTTGTGACTTTCAATTGCGGCCTCCGCGGGCCGGTGGGTGGAAGATACGAATGGAAAGGGTTATTTCACCAGCATCATTTTGCGGGTCTGTTCGCCCAGCGCGCCGGTCAGTCGATAGAAGTAGACGCCGCTGGCGACCGACTGGCCGCCATCATTCTCGCCCATCCAGACGATATGGTGCTCGCCTGCGGCGAGACTGCCAGAGACCAGCGTGCGGACTCGCTCGCCCAAGAGGTTGAACACCTCGAGCCGTATGTCGCTCGCTTTCGGCAGAGCAAATGAGATGGTTGTAGAAGGATTGAAGGGATTGGGATAATTCTGATGTAGACTAAAGCTCTCCGGAACATTTGCGTCATCATCCACCGCGGTCGGGATTCCCATTCGCTGTTCGGCTCGAACCGCGGCGGTCACCAACTCGTTCACAGCCATGCCACCAACCAGCGCAATGGCGATCTCTACCGAATCTCCAACCGGGATGGTGTACGGACCAAAACTGACAGCGATCATGCGATCCCCAATAACGGAAGCATCTACCGAATTGACAGCCGAAGCGATCAGGTCGTATTTCTCCTGGCTTTTCAACCCAACCTTGCCCGCACTGTTCGACAATGCCGTGAACGTGGCCCCCTCACTCAAAGCCACGATACCGACCATCGGTCCGATGTCGCTGTACTGATAGATCATACCGAGCGACGAATTCAACTGCACCTGGTCAGACTGCCCGCTGATGTCAAAATCGGCCAGAAAGCCAAAATGCATTTCCGTCATAGTCTGCAACGTGCGGTTGACCAGATGGTATTTGAGAATGACATAGCCGGACTCGTCCGCTGTGCCGTAGTGCATCGATTCCTGGCTTACAGTAATCGGAATGGCGATCTTGGCTCTGCTGTCGGCGAATTGGCAGCTCGTGTGCACGCCCCCGTCGACCGGGTCGATATATTGAGTCAGCGATTCGACGGGCGCGAATGCCGAGGGACCGTAGCAGCCAAGCGAATCCCGTACCGAACCGGCCAGTTGCAGGCTGTTCCGTCCAACGATGATCCCGGCCTCGTACAAAAGGTTGGCGCTCCCGTTGACCCGGAACCCCTGCCCTTCCAGGTTGTAGATGGAGCCGGGGGCCAGACCGTACTGGGCAAAGTCCGAAACCGAAAAGTCGACAGTACCGGTGGTGAGCGGCGCCACATGTCCCGGCGCAGGGAAACCGGCGGTCAGGTCAAACGTCAAACTGTCGAGCAATACGCCGTTGGAATCGGCGAACGTTACAATCATGGGAATCGAAGCGCCGTTCACGAGCGATGAATCAAGGGTCAACCGAAATGGGTCGGTGTTGAGCGCAGTGCTGCCGCCGCTTCCAAAAAGAAACTGCGCCGTCCCTTTGGTGATGGTGATTTGTCCGGTCGATTGCACGCCAAGAGTGCCGTTCACTTTAGATACGTTGCCTGCGGTCTCGGCCACCATGAGTTGCAGCTCGATCGCCTCCCCGGGAGAGGCAACGCCGTCGCCCGAGATCAATCTTCCCAGAAGCGTGAACCGGGTCTGGCCTGGCTGCGGCAGCAGCGCCAGAAGACGGGTAGCATCGACCAGCCCATGCCCATAGGCGTTGTCATCCCCCGCCGGACCCAGATCGTCGGCGGCCTGCAGAAGGGCATACTTGATCTGATCCACTGTGGCATCAGGGTTGTATTCCCGACAGAGGAGTACGAGGCCCGCAATGAACGGTGCCGCCATGGAAGTACCGCTCATGTAGGCATAGGTGCCGCCGCGTGTCGACGACCTTATGGCCACACCGGGGGCGACCAGTTCCGGCTTCAACTGCGTGCTGTCACATGATGACGGTCCGCGACTTGAAAACGTTGCGACCACTTTGCTTATGTCAATGGCACCAACGGAGAATGAATTCACCGGCGAACTGGACCGATCGGCAGGGCTGCGTACGGTCTTGGGATTGGGCCCCTCGTTGCCACAGGCGAAGATTGTGACGATCCCGGCCGCCTCGACATTGTCTATCACCTGTGCGAAAGTCTCATCGCAGGGTTCAAACAGGCCGGTCGGGATCCCCCAACTGTTCAGTATGACATCCGGAACATCATCGGTGGTGGCGGTGTCGCCATCGGGATTCAGCGCCCACTGGAACGCCTCGATAATGTCGCCGATCGTGACATTGAGGGGTCTCCCCTGGTCAATGACACCGGCCGTGATCCACTCGGCCCCGGGCGCCACACCGAACGAGTCAGAGGCGGTCGAGCCGACCATGATCCCCATCGTGTGCGTGCCGTGTCCCGCCTTATCGTACGGGATCGTGTCCGGAGCAACTTTGGAGAACCAGCTAGCGCGCAAGTCGGCGTGAGTGCCGCGCCACTTGGAAGCAAGGGCCGGGTGGGTGCTCTCTACGCCGGTGTCAAAAGAGCAGACCAGACGTCCGTTGCCGCGAATGCCAAGACGCCAGAGCTCCGGCACTTTCAGAAGCGTCAGTTCACTCGAGACCGAGGTGCTGATAGCCGGTGCAGCCTTTATATCGACAGGAGCATCGAAGTCGAGGGTGACATTCGGTATCACCAGACGGATTCCCGGCAAAGCTGCCAGGTCAGCGAGTTTCGCAACGGGCAGAGAAGTTTCTATGGCAGGCGCGATCCAGAATCGCCGGGTCTGACCGACGGCATTGATATCCAGAAAATGCATCACACGGCTATCGCTCGAAGATGGGGATGCCGAAGACAACGAGCTAATGACCGTCTTGATCCTCGTCGCTCTGGTCTGATTCGGACTCGCGGCAATTGCGCTCAACGCGTTCGAGCGCGATTCGGATTCGAGGAAGATGACAACGGTGACAATGCTGTCCGGCGAGGTGGGGTTGTCGATTACGACGTTCAGCGCAGGAGCGAGTTTGGGAGACCCGGCGGCTAAACTATGAGTCAGACCTACTGTGATAGCAAGTATCGAGGAGGCGACGATAGCAAGGCGTGAGGTTCCTGTCTTCATTACCGCTCCTGAGCTTCAGTTCCTCTGTCTTTCGAGCAAAGGTCATGCCGCTGCCCGTTTGAGGTACAGGTATGCAATATGATGCACGACGCTTGGAAGCTCCGGGGATAAGATACTCGTGTCCAACCGGTTAGCCAACAAGTATTTTTTCGTAAGGATTTGGTGGTGTGCAGGAATTATCCCATAGGTGCGCAAACAGGACGCACTCCCTCCTGCATCCAAGCTCCTTATGCTGCAAGTTTTTACAGGTAGCGGGTCGGGCCGGCGGCTGACTATATTCGTGACATGCTACAGATCGTCCGGGAAGCTGTCTCTCGAAATCGTACTGTCATCATCGTTCTCGCGATCGCGGCCCTCTTGCGACTCCTTTATCTTTGGCAGTATTCCTCATTACCGGACTGGGAACATCTCACTGTCGATAACAACTATCATCTCCACTGGGCGCAATCGATAGCAGACGGCAATCTGGCTGGCGACACCACGTATTTTCGCGCCCCCTTCTATGTCTATTGCCTGGCGCTGGTGATCTGGTTATGCGGTGCATCGTTGTGGACCATGCGAATATTTGGCATCGGTGTCGGAATCGCCTCGGTGCTGGTCACCTATCTGATCGGAAAACGGCTATTCGACCGTCGAGCCGGTTTAGTAGCGGCGGGGCTTCAGGCGTTTTACCCGATGCTCATATATCACGAAGGGGAGTTGCTGCTTGATTCGCTCTTCACACTTCTATTCCAGATCGCTCTGTTCCGGTTCCTTATTTGGCTGGATACGGTCCGACCCCGCGACTTGCTGCTGGTTGGCCTTGCGATCGGCCTTGGCGCCATCACCCGACCCACCATATTCGCGATCCTGCCGGTGATCGTGACAGCAATACTCGTGTCCGGAAAACAATGGCGGCGTGTGATGTGGAACGCGCTCCTCTTCGGAGTCGGGATCCTGGCGTTCGTCGGCCCGATCTTCATAAGGAATCTCATCGTGGCCGAAGACCCGGTCTTGATCTCTTCACAAGGGGGGATCAACTTGTTTATCGGCAATAATGAGATTGCCGACGGTGTCTCGGCGGTCCTTCCGGAGCCGTACGGCTTCAACTGGAGAATAGCTGACATCACGCACGTCGCAGAATCGGCTCGGGGACGGGAATTGAAACCCAGCGAAGTCTCCGCCTATTGGACAAATCGGGCAATTGACTGGATACGCTCGCACCCAACGGCTTTCGTCGAATTGTACCTGCGAAAACTGTATTTCTTTTTCGGACCGCGCGAACTCTCCAACAATCGGGACACCGAGGGATTCTCCCTCCAAATACCGATACTGCGGTATAACCCGCTGACATTTTCTCTTGTTCTGTCGGTCGCACTCATTGGACTGTTTGGACTCGTCCGATGGCATCGGTCGATACGCTGGCTGGTGGCGACAGTTGTGACAGTGGCATTCCTGTCCTCACTGTTTTTTGTCAACAGCCGTTTTCGCCTGCCGGTAGTTCCCCTCATACTGTGCCTCGCGGGCGGCACGCTTGTCGCCCTGACCGAACTGATGTGGAATGAGCCCAAGAAAGGTCTTCGCTGGCTCGGTGGGATGATCCTGGCAGCCGCGCTGCTGAACCATCAGTGGCTCGAACTTCGACCCGGACTCAACATTCAGCCGGCGGTTTCCGAGGGGCTCTTCCTCTACAATACGCAGAACTACCGAGGCGCCTTGAGGATCAATCAACGAGCACTGGCGGTTGATTCTACATTTACGGACCTGAATTTGAATGTTGGAGCCTGTTATCTCCGGTTGGGGCAGACAGATTCGGCCCGCTACTACTTCCAACGCGAGATACGTTTTCACCCGGATCGCTCCAAGGCGTACGTCAATATGGCGTCACTTTCTCTCGTGGGCGGACAAGCTGCCGAGGGTTCGAGAGAAATCACCAGAGCGCTGGAGCTGAGACCATACGACCTCACAGCCAACCTGATACTGGTGCGCTTTTCGGCGGCCGATTCGAACCTCTCAAGTGACAGCTTGTTGCGAGTTGCGGAACTCGCAGCGCACCGTACCAGGCAGCCGACCCAGGTATTCAATGAGGCGGCCGGCGAAATGCTCAGCCGTCGAAGCTTCGCCCTGGCGGAGATGCTGGCCACGAAGGCACTCAACGGCTCACCGCCGCCGATCGAAACCGACGATGCCGCTTTTGACCAGGTGTTTATCAATAGCGCGGATAATGTGAAACGCGAGAAAGCACGCAGCTACTTCATGCTCGGATCGCTGGCCGGCGCGAAGAGACTGTTCGCCCAGGCTATCAGGTACAACCGTTTGGCGCTGGAGGGAGACAGCGGACTGGCGCAGGCCTATTACAATCTGGCGCTGGCCTACAACGCCGCCGGCGACACGCTCCGTGCTGATTCGGTACGCCTGGTTGCTCGGAAGCGGTTCCTCAATCCACTAAAGGACTTCCCCAAAGCTCCGGCAATCAGCGAATAAGAAAACGGGATCGACTTGCGTCGACCCCGTCCCAAATCACCGATCACCTGTGCGCGTCGCGCGCTGCCGAGATCAGAAATCGCTCGGGTGTTGGTGGCGCCAGGCTGCCTGCTCGCGCATCTGCTGCTGGCGCGCCTCGAAATTGCGACGGACATCATCGACTGACATCTGTATCGCCGCGCCCGGATATCTGGTGGCAGTCGGCGGTGCCTGCAGATATTCGTCAAATAACCAGTTGAGAACCGAGTCGATGACGACTTGCATCGCGATTGTGTCCATGGCCAGCGGCGTGAAGTTGAAATGCACCGTTCGGAAAAGCCCGGCATCAAGTCGGTGCGCCACCGGTGTACCGTCGAACGTGAACAGGTCGCCGAGGAAGTGCCCGCGCGAACCGAAACGGGACTTGTACAGGAACATCGGCTCCGTTCCGAAGGACCGTGATGTCCAGTCAACCTCAGGGAGTGAGGCTATGGTGTCACGCCACGCCAGCGCACCACCGATCACGGGTGTCCAATATATCCGTCGATGGAGCAACGTGGTGTCGATGGACAGGTCGGGCCACTTGTTAGTCTGCAGACTGTATGCTCCCACAAAGTCCTCGATGCGTGTCTGAGGGGGCGTCGGATAGAACAGATTCTGGATGGCCATAGGAAGCCACCCGGAGTATATCATAGTCTGCACTCCGAAATATCGTTGGTACTGGGCGTCAACAGGCGGATTTTGCGGCAGGGCCGCAGCCATATAGTCCGGCTTGGAATCAATCGGCGTTCTCATGGTCAGCCACGCGTTGACTCCTGCGTCAATCGCCGTGTAGATGACTTCGCCCATCTCCGAGGCTGAAACACCGGTGGAGATCCCTGACTTGGTAACGTTGTCGTTGTAGAGAATCAGCAACTTGTACCTGAGCACCTGCTGCAAGTCGATCCGGTCGCTCTGACCGTTCGGATACAGGTAGTCCTTGGCCTTGGAATAGTCGATACTCGGGTTCCATTTGCGAATAACATTTGCCCAGTAGTTACGAGCAGTATCAACGGTAGTGTCACGGGAGTTGAGTATGCCTCTGACCGGAGCATTATAGCGAGCTCCTATGGAGAGTTTGGTGAAGTCGATGACCAGTACATCGCGCTCGAACTTTGGATCCAGCACGTACAATATCTGATACGAAGGCGCCAGATCCTCCACTGAAGCATCGTCCCGACAAGTCACCCAGAATACAAAGGTTTCCTCACGAGTTTCGGCGCTTGGGGCATCTTTGAAGACATTGAAAAACGAGTCCCGGGTAGTAGTCAACCAGCCCGGTGAGCTGTCCACCACTTTGTAGAAGGGCGAACTCGTGAATGCAGGGTCGTCGACCGTGAGAATGCTGTCCAGCCGGCCATACGGGCTTTCCTTGGTAACGGTGTCGACTAAGAGAGTGTCGCACGTGATAACGACGTTCGGGGGCACAAATGTCGTATCACAGCGGAAGATCGTGTCGTTGTTACCGACGAAATATACCTGGGCGTCGGTAGAGACGAATATCTTCTTCACGAACTGAGCCCGGAGTTGATCCAGCTCATCGCTGCTTGACGCCGTATCATACGCATACGGGCCAAAGAATTTCCAGCGGAACTCAAAGGGCGGCGCATCCGACGGATAATCGATCAAGTCCTCACCGCGCCAACCGATTCTGACGCCGGTTATGGCCCCTCCGGGAAACACCGAGTTGATAAACGGGTCGTTGATAGTAGTTCCCTGCAACACGCTCACAAATGCTTGCGGTGGGTTGTCATTGCGGAACATCATCTTCCACACAAATGCCGAGCCGGCCCCCAGATCGTCGATCGCCTGCAGAAAGATGTACTGCTGCACGTATTGACGAACCGGGTCGCTCAGATCGGCGGACATCTTCACGGTATTGGCGGTCTTGGGTTCCTCAACGGTGACAGTCAAATAAACGAACTTCGAACTGTCATATCCGGGAAGAGAGTCGCGGGCGAATTCCTCGGGCGTTCGGCCGTTCAATTCCGTAACCGTCCTGACGATATACCGAAACACCTTCACTTGCCCATCGGCATCCGTGCCGAACCAATATACGACCGGATTTCGGGACGTGCTGACACCATCCGGCGGCACATTGACAAACTGTACGACCGGCGGCTGATTTTGGAACCGGGTTCCGGATACCCGGTCGGAGCAACTGGTCGCGACCAACGCGTACACGGCGACCGTCGCCAGAATGAACCCGACAAGTATGAGGCGGGCCGTCGAAGAACTCATTGTATTTCTCATGCTCTATTTCTCCCCTCCACTCAAAAACTCAAGGCCATGCTGAACCGGTGTACCTCTGTCAGAATGCCGAAATCCTGATAGGCGTAGTCAAACCGGAGTTCGCTCTCTTTGCCGTACGGAACCCGTACACCGCCGCCGAACGTAAAACCGTCGACATCATAGTTGAACCGGCTGCCGCCGCGGAGGACGAAACGGTCCTTGAAGGTATATTCGATTCCGGCGTTGTATTTCTCGAGGTTGTCCGATGGGTGAGCCCCCTCGGCGGCGAAGGTCACCAGATGATTGAGATTCTCAACCACATTGATGGACGCGCCGAATTTGAAATTGATCGGGAGCGGATATGCTTTTTCTATGAGTTTCAGGTCCGGTCCGAAGTTAGTGATCACCATGGCAATCTTGAACCCGCGGAAACCGGTGTCGTAGTTGGTGCCGACATCGGCAGACCAGCCGTGGTCGGTATACTCATAGAAGCGCTCGCTCACGTATTTGACGTTCACACCGATGGAGAAGCGGTCGGTGAGATACCGTCCGTACCCCAGCGAGAGGGCGTAATCTTCGGCTGAGAATTGCTGCCCGGACGACTGCTGGTGTGAATATGTCGTTATGTTCATATAGCCGCTCGAGAGGTAGTGGAAGCCGACCCCGACAACTCCGCCCACGGCCTCGAGCGGGACAGCCGCGGCCGCGAAACCGTAGTTTATATCGGCAGGCAGTTTCACATAGGTGGCCATGGCCTCACGACCCAGAAGCTGGGTAAGGCCGGCCGGATTGTAGTATACAGCAGAAGCATCGTTCGCCACTGCCGTAAACGCCTCCGCCATTCCCATGGCCCGTGCCGACACGCCCAATTCAAGGAACTGGGCGCCGGTAGTGCCCACTTTGGCCTGCGCCAGTATCGAACCCGGCGTCAGCGCAACCAGCCCGATCAACAACAGCCCGATCGCCGCCAGCGACAGCTGCCCTTGTCGACCCAACCGGTTCCCTATCGGAGTCCTATTTCTCATCGCTTTCGCATCCTTATATCGCTAAAACAACACTACTCTTCGCTTACAGGTTGACATCGATACCAAGACGCACCTGGCGCCCGTAACCCCAGTTGTAAGGGTTCTGGTCATAGTCGGTGCCGCCGAACACGACTCGGTTGAAATTCTGCTGCGTATCGGCTCGACCGGTGCTCGTATACACCGACGCGACGTTTCGCGAATTGAACAGATTCTCAACCCAGACGATGAACGAATAGTCCAACCCGACCAGCTTGAAGCCCTTTTGGAATCGGACGTCGAACACCGCCGTCGCCGGCAGACGCAGCGAATTGGTCTCGATATCTTCACCCGTCTCGGTGGAAATGTTCGGGTACGCCGTGGTCGGCGTGAACGGCCTTCCGCTCTCAATGACTGACTCCACGGACAACGACCATCCGTTCGAGATCGGCAGACCAAACAGCCTTGGTTTGACCGTGTTGGGGATATAGATCTGAATGGCCGCCTTCAGCGAATGCCGTATATCGTTGTCCAACGCCGCTTCTGACAACGGCGTACGTGACAGCAGGAATTCGCTCAGATAGTTCTCATTGGTCTGCGATGCTTTGCCGAAAGCAAACGCATAGGTGTAGGAAAGCTGGCCATTGACATACCCGCCGCCCCGCTTCTCTAAGGTCACCTCTACGCCGCGGCTACGCCCATAGTCGGAGTTGCGGTACTGCTGGCGGGTGAGACCGCCGACGCGCACCTGGGCCGAGTTGATCTTGTCGAACTCGTCCTTGAAATAACCCGAGAAGTCCACCGAGTAGTTCTCAGTCATGGCGTATTTCACGCCGAACGAGTACTGAATGGTCTTCTGATAATCCAGATTGTAATTGCCCACGATGGAGTTCTGGTCAACCGAAGCGGTATTACGGGCATACATTCGGGAATACTCCGGCAACTGAAAGAAGTGGCCATAGTTGAAGTGAACCTTGGCCTTGTCTGAGATCGGGTACGAAAAACCGATTCGCGGAGACCATTTGTGACGGTCACCGAGGATGATACCCGAACCCAGGTCGTCATTCGTGGCCACGTCGATGAGCTGCTTGGTGTCCTGGAGGAAGAAATCGAAGCGAAGTCCTAGTGATGCGATCATCGACCCGTACTCGATCTTGTCGCGGAAATAGACCGTCCCGCTCCACGGATTGTAGCTGAAGAAATCGCGGAATGCCCCGCGGTCGGGATAGGCGGCGTTGTCCGGACGTCCGGTGTAAGTGAGATACGGGCGCAGGATATCCTCATAGGTAAACGTCTCACGGTTCACGGCAGCGCCCACCTTCAACTCGTGCGGCCCCTGCAGCCGGAAGATCTTTATCTCCCCGCGCGTAGTGCTGGTGTGACTCCGTGTCCAGCGTGCCTCTTCGTCGTAACTGCCGGGATCAAGAAACGTCGACGTGCCACCGTAGTCGTATTTCCCGTTGCCGTTTATATCCGTGAATCTCTCACCAACGTCGTACTGGCTGTTCGGACGATCGTAGATGCCGTTGCCGTTACGGTCTTCGTACGGAATGCCGGGCTCCCAATCGCTGTCGGGCCCATCGTGGACGCCGTTGTAGTTATAATCCTGGTTGACGGCCGGATTCGAACTCCTGGTGAAGATATCGATGCCTCGATCGTAGATGCCGTTCTGGTTGATATCAGTGAACGGCTCGCCAATGATGGAATCACCGTCGATATACGGCTCCGGATTCTTATTGTTGATCAGCGAGATCCGGTTCCCGTCCAGCACCCCATTGCCATTCTTGTCCTGAAGGAAATCCCCCTGGTCCCACACACCGTTGCCGTTAATATCGATAAACGGCTCCCCCTCGAGACTATCGAGATAACCGTTATTGTTGAAACGGAAGCGGGTTCCTTCACCGGTTCCACCCTGAATATTTTCTTCGGTCTGAAATTCTCCGAAGGTATATGCCGGACCGTTGAAATCGGTGCCATACACGGCCGAATCCGGGAAGAGATTGATCAGCGGCTCGGGCGCATCATACACACCATTGTTATTCCGGTCCGTGTAACTTTCCCACTCGTAATCGAACGTGAACTGATCGGGATCGAGCCCCACGCCCGGGTGGTTGGGGTCGGCCGGTTTGCGCGTGAACTTCTTGTCGTAGTATGAGACAACCATCTCATAGTTGGTGTTCTTATTGATGGACTGCGAGACCTCCGCGGAAAGAGAATACCACTTGTCCCAGAACAGCGGCGCTGTATTGGGGGAGTAACGATACTCCCACTGGTCTACCGTGAAGTACTTACCCCGGTAATCGGAGTTCTTATACGAGAGAATGACATTCAAGCTCGGTTTCGGACGGAACTTGACATTGGCCGTCCAATAGTACCGGTTGCGCAGCCGCTCGGGCACATCGATGCCGAGCAAACTGTAGTACCCTAGGTTGCGTTCGGTGATGGGCGTATCATACGACTCGTATTGATAGATACCGTCATCCTTGTCCATCTCAAAATACAAGTAATAGGTGAACTCCTTATCGGCGAGGAAATTCAGTCCGAGCGCGGGGAGGATCCTACTCTTGAGGATCGGGTCCGGACCGGAAACCGAAAACCGGGCGTAATCGTAATTCCGCGAATATTTGTTCAGGCTGGCATTCCCCAGATCATCGGTCAGATACTGCATGTTGACGCGAGTATTGTCCTTACTCCCGGTCTGCGTGGTAACTTTGACGATCCCCGAAAGCGCATTACCGTACTCCGGGTCGAAACCGTCCTTGATGATTTGAATCTCCTGAATCGATCCCGACACCAATGACAAGTTTGCGCCGATACCGCCCCCCCCCAGCGGGTCACCGATCGGGACACCGTCGACAATGTAGGACACTTCACCGGCGCGGCCACCGCGAATGTACACTTTGCCCGACGCATCCGTCTGCACACCCGCCACCTGCTTGAGCAGATTGTCGACGGTCTGCACCGGTCGGGTCTTGATCTCCTGCTGAGTGATGGTCGCCTGGTTCGAGGTCACGAACTTGTCAATGATCTCCGTCTTGGCGGTCACCGTAATGGTCTTATCCAACTCAGTGACTGCTTTTGGCACAGCGATCAGCTGCTGCGTGGTCAGGTCGGCCTGAACCTTGACATCGACGATCTCCATCTTCTGATACGACACACTGGAGACGACCAGCGTGTAGGTTCCCGGCTCGACCCGGGAGATGGTGAAATTGCCGTCCGGATCCGTCATCGCCCCCATCGTGGTCCCTTTGATGATGACCGAAGCACCCGGCAAGGCTTCCTTGGTATCCTTGTCTCGGACCGTCCCTTTTATCTGCCCGGTCCCGGCAGCGAACAGTGCCGGCGCGAGTAACGCCAGACACACTGTAACAAGTACGAGGGTCAATGCGCGTCCCGTTGCGATGCCACGCATATGCTCAAACCTCCTCAACGCTATCATCACAAACTTACATTCCACACAACTGCAGACTCATGCCAAGTCTGCACGGCAGGCAGCTAGGAGGCAGGTGGCGAAGAACGCGAAACGCAGGGACAAAGAACAGTGAGGAGAACTTTGCCTGTGATCGACCGCCAAAGCCGACTAATCTACCCAACCCTCTCATTCACCAACACTTACCGGCCCTTGCCCTATTCGGCTGCGCCGGATTGAACCGCAAGATAGACCGCCTGCGACGGCCAAGTCAAGCGATTTTTTCCCAGCGTCAGCCTCTAACCGTCTATGCTATAGACTATTGAAGCCGGGATTCTGTTTAAGAGTTTCACGCTGTTCGAGGGGATTTTTTCGCAGATGACCAGCCATCTTCGCAACCTCGGCAAGGTCGGTGCCGGCGAGGGTACCGAGCCGCATTTGAACACCGAAGCGCTCCGCAAACGAATGCGCGAAATGTTCGGCGTACACATCAAAGCCGCCGGAGTCAACTGGTTGTGGCACCGTGCCTTCGCACTGCTCGCTAAGCATCAGAGCGGGATGTCGCGCGACCCCACGAAGCTTGATCGATCCATGCTGTAACAGCTGTTCACCGGTGCGACGCTGTGCGGAAGCAACGATCTTCTGTTCTCCCCTCATAAGCTCGTATCGGGCAGCCGAGGCAAAGCATGGTGCCTTGTGGAAGAACTCGGGCCGGCTGTTCTGCCGGTGTGAGGTGCGAACATAGTCTGCGGCCACTCCCTCCCATTCCAGGAAACTGCGTAACGCTTCGGCTATGATCGCCGAAGCCCTCGAGCCAGAGACTGCCGCGCCCGAGCCGCTGAGGTCCATAGCAATGGCATACGTCAGTTCCGACGGATCATGGTATAGCGCGCGGCCGCCGGTGATACGCCGAATGACCGGCGTTGTCCCGATCCTGGTGAAATCGAGTGCCGTATCCTGCCGTTGGTTGTACCCAAAGGTGATGGCTCCTTCGCGCCAGGTGTAAAGGCGAAGAAGAATTGTGAGCGGGGACCGTGCCGATCGGGTCATCAGCCACTCATCGAACGCCATGTTGAAATACGGATCAGCAGCGAAATGCTGAAAGAACAGGAGGCTCGTCATGGAAGAAGGGGGTATAGCGGGACGGCCATGGCGGCTGTCAATTGATGGAATCGAGGCGATTCAGATCGATCTCGTACTGCTTGATCTTGAGTCGAAGCGTCGACTCGGGAATGTTCAACTGGGCGGCAGCGTGCTTCTTGACCCCTCCCTGCTGTTTGAGCGCCTTGACAATGAACTTCCGCTCCCAGAACGCCAGGTAATCATACAGCGAATATGATTCATTGAACCGGAGATCATCGCCGACGGGTGTTGGCGGCTCGTCTGCATCGATGTCAGGCACGTGACCTGAGGAAATCTTACTCGAAAGAACATCAATGCCAATAACGTCCTGCTCCCCGGCCAGCAGCACCAGCTTCTTGATCTCGTTTTCAAGCTCCCGAATGTTCCCCGGCCAATCGTATGCCACGAGATAGCGGACGGTCTCCGGCGACACATGCTTGCCGCTCTCCGCCAGGAAATGTTCGATCAGCAGCGGGATATCTTCCTTGCGCTCGCGCAGCGGCGGAAGCCGGAACGACAATGCCGAGAGACGGTAATACAGGTCCTGGCGAAACAACCCGGACGCCATCATCTGCTTCAGGTCTTTATTGGTCGCGGAAATCACTCGCACGTCCACCTTGCGCGGGACCGTTTCGCCCAACCGCACCAGCTCTTTCTCTTCGAGAACGCGCAGCACCTTGGCCTGTATGCTGAGCGGCATATCGGCGATCTCGTCAAGGAAGAACGTGCCGCCGTCCGCCTCCTCGAACAGCCCCACCTTGTCGCGGTCGGCGCCAGTGAAGGCACCCCGCTTATACCCGAATAGCTCGGATTCAAGCAGGGTCTCCGGCAAGGCCGCACAATTGACGGAGATGAACCGTTTGCTGCGACGGGTGGAATTGTAGTGGATGGCGCGCGCCAGCAAGTCCTTGCCGCTGCCGGTCTCACCTTCGATCGACACCGAAATATTCGAATTCACCACCTGTCGCACCTGGGCCAGCATCTGGATCATCTGGGCGTTGTGCGTGATGATATTCGGGAACGCTGCCTGCTCCTGCAACTGCTCTTTGAGACGACGGTTGTCTTCAAGCAGCCTCAACTTCTGCAACTCGGCTGCCTTGAGCGCGATGATATCGGAGAAGCCAACTGCGAAATTGAGCTCCGCCTGGCTGAACGGGTTCAGCGCATTGTCCGAAGACAGCTTGTCCAGATACAAATACTCGATACTACCGTCGGCCGTGCGGATCGGGATGACGATGATACTGGCCACCACCTCGGGGACATCCTGCAACAGACCGTTGATGTATGGATCGCGCCGGCAATCGAGACGCAGCGTGGGGCGCGTGGACGATATCTCCTCGTCCAGCAGACGTCCGAAATTCTCGGCGAATCGCTTAACCTGATGGGGCGTGAGGCTGAACGAAGCCGCCACCGGCTGGCTTTCGAAATCGGGCGCGAATATGATGGCCCGGTCGGCATTGGTGCGCTGAAGCAATACCTCCAGGATCTGATCAAAGCCGCTTGCTTTAAGGTCCTGAACCTCAGTCGGTGATATCATATTGCCGAACAGCTTGAATTCGTTGGCGTCGGATACCGACAGCGCCACCGCCTGATCGGTGAGCGAAACCAGAAACTGATTCACCGCGCGCACTTTAGCTTTATCATCAAAGCCCGCAAACGCACGTTCAGCACGGCTGAGCCGGCGGAACCCCCGCGCCAGGTCCCCCTGTTGGCAGGCATAGACGCCAGTGCGGTAATCGCTTTCGGCCATCCAATATTCCAACTTGAGTTTGCGGAAAAGCCGCCCCGCCTCATCGTAGCAACCCTTCACTTTGTCAGCGTACTCACTGCCGGCCTCAGCCTTGATCTCCGCCATGACCAGAAGCGCCCGTGCCAACTCATACGGGTCGCCAACCTCGCGAAGCTCTTCAACAGCCTGGCGAATATATTCCAGCGCATCAGTCATCTCGTTGCGCACGGCAAAAACACGCGCCACAACTCGGCAAGCTAAACCAACCTCGGCCTTCTCACCCAACTTACGGGCGAGATCGAGGCTCTTCTGGGCATACTTCATGGCCTCGTCGTGATTGTCCAGCGCCAGATCAACCTCGGCCAGTCTCCGACTTGTCTGCGTGACCAGGGCCGATTCCGGAGCCATCAGCCGTCCTTGCTGATAGGCCTCACTCAGGAGCGCTTTGGCACGATGCAGGTCTCCCCGCTCGTAGGCCAGTTCGCCGGCATATTCCAGATAGATGATTTTCTCCCGCTTCAGATCGAGCCGTTGAATCAATTGGTGGGCACGCTCCAATTCACGGGCGGCCAGCACGAATTCACGACGGCGCAGATACAGATAGCTCAGCGACAACTGGTCGAGCGCCACCGAGACATCGACTCCTTGCGCCTCGTGGTATGCCAACGCCGTATTCAGGTCTTCCTCCGCCTGAACCCATTGTCCGGACAGAATGTGAATTCGTCCCCGGTTGCCGACCAGCATAGCGCTCTTGTGTGGATCATTCGAGACCATGGCGGTGGCATCACCGATAAAACCGGCGGCGGTATCATAATCGCATCGGATGAAGGCAATGCGGGCGAGTTCGTTGAGGGCGTCGACCTGACCGGGCATGTCCGCGGCCCGGCGATACGAAGCCAGCGCATCGCGCGCCCGAATCTCTGCGTTCTTCAGATCGCCCAGAGATGAATAGGCCTTGGAAAGAACAAGCTGGACTCTTCCGAATCGGACATTAAGCGGGAAATCGGCCAGGAGCTTGGCGCCCCGAAGACCGTTTTCGAGCGCTTTCCGGTAGTTACCTGCCGCCCAGTAGGCCTCCGCTCGCAGCGAAAACAGCAACCCACGCTCATGGTCGCTGTCCTGAAAATCAGACTCCGACACACTCTCCAGTTCCTGGCTGGCAGGCTGGAATTTTCGTTGCCGGAGCAGTTCCTCGACGGCAAGCAGGCGGTTATCAAAAGCGTACTTCTGTGAGGAAAGAGCCATTCGCTTCGTTATCTTCTGTGTTTGTGTTACATCATGCCTAACAACGCCACCTGATCACTTCCACTACGTTCATCGTCCCACTGTACTGGTACGAACGGACACCTTCACCCGCTTGATGCTGGCGCCATCACTATACAGGTACTTAACCGTATAGTAGGAAACCTGGAACACGAGACTGGTCCATGTGTCCACCGGCTGTGGCACCACGCCCGTCGATGTTCCATCCCTTTGGGCGACCTGGGCTGAATCGATCGGAGCTGTTCCATCAGATGGACCACCCGCCGAACCGGAGCCACCACCGTCTGAATCCCATGGATGCTCACCCGTGAAGGCTGTAGCGGAGATAAAGCAGGCGATAGCTAAAGCCAACAGCATTACCAAAGCCGTTATCTTTTTGCTTTTCATACGCGTTACCTCCTAAAGACCCTCTTGACTTTGGCCGCCGAGCCCGGCGGCTCTATTTGAAATGCGAATTGACAATCTGCGCTTGAGGCGCATATCCTGCTGTTCAAAAAGTAAACATTCCGTATTGGTTTGTCAAGCAATATCTTATCTGTCGCACAATCTGCGTCTAACCCCCTGCCGAGCGGTCTCCTGATACCCCCACGGGTGCCGACTTACTAAGGTCTCTCGGGAAAGTCCTCGGCGCGATCTACGGCGCGCTGGGAAGCCTGCGGGCCACCCGCACGCGCTTGATGCGCTGGCCTTCGATCGCCTCAACTGTGAATTCCAGGTCGTGCCAGGAGATTGCAGCTCCTTCTCTTGGTACCGAGCCGACAAGGTCATAAATCAGTCCGCCGACCGTGTCGTAGACTCCCTGCTCGTAATCCGTGCCAAGATGATCCTGTAGGTCCTCCATGAGAAGTCCGGCATCAACCAGGTATTGCCCATTGCCGACGGCCTGAAAGTCCGCCTCCTCCAGATCATGTTCATCCTGTATCTCCCCCACGATCTCTTCGAGTACGTCTTCGAGTGTCACCAGGCCGGAAACGCCTCCGTATTCATCAACCACAATAGCAATGTGCAGCTTTTTCATTTTGAATTCGCGAAGCAGTTCACCGATAACCTTGGATTCCGGCACGAAAAACGGCTTGCGCATATAGGCACTCATCACGAATTCCTCACCCGGCGCCGGAAGGTTCGTGAACAGGTCCTTGACATACAGGATGCCGGTAATATGGTCGATAGTCCCCTCGTAGACGGGGAACCGGGAATGGCCGTCGGCACGGATCAACTCCCTGATTTCGCGGAAGCTCATCGATCGTTCTATACCGGTGATGTCTATCCGCGGCACCATGATCTCCCGGACAACCGTCTGGTCCAGCAGGAAGATGCCGCCGATCATCTTTTTTTCGTCCTCTTCGACCAGCGTTTCGCCAATGCCGGCGTCATCGGCGAGTGTTTCGATAGCTCGCTCGACTATCTCTTCCTTCTCATCCTCAGTCGGCTGGTCTTCCGCCTTCACGCGAGCCATTGCATATCGATACACGACCAGCACCGGCAGAAAGACCACGTACACGGTAGTCACCAGCCAGAAGTAGCGAGGAAACAGTCTGTTCATGGCCCGCCGAGAGGAACGCCGCGGCAGATACTCAAAGAAGAACAGGTGAATGAGCCATACAATGACAAGCCCAACCGGTATCGGGTAGTACGGACTGATATCGACCCGCTGCGAAAGGGACCGCACGAAGAAGATGGTCATGGCAGAGTTCAGGATCAAAACGAACGACTTGAAGACCGTCGCGATCTGCGTGAGCGCGCGCGGATCGCCGGCCAGACGCATGACGTACTCGCGGCGTCGGCCGCTCATCCTGGGAATCATTGAGATAATCTCTTCCGGATCAAGGTACACGGCCAGCGAGTACAAAGAGACGACGTATCCCGTAATCAACGCGCCGGTGGCAATGAGGAAATACAAGAGCGCGTCCATAGCCGGCTACCTCCCGCAAACCTCGGCCAGATATAGCGCTTCGCGTGCTTTCATGCGGGCAGCTTCGGACGGCTTCTTGTGGTTGTAGCCGAACAGATGGAGCAGGCCGTGGCAGACGAGCCACAGGAACTCATCGACCAGCGGCCGCGCGGCTGACTCAGCCTGGCGACGAGCGGTCGGGACGGAGATATATATCTCGCCAAACACCGCACTCTCGCGCGTTGGCTGGTCGAGATTGAACGACAACACGTCGGTCGGCTTATCCATCCGGCGGTAGGTGCGGTTCAATGCGCGGATCTTCTGGTCAGTCGTGAACACCAGGTTGATATCGGCTCGCCAGTCATGGGCTGCCTCGCCGGCCACGACCAGTTCAAACAGCTCGCGTATCTTCTTCCCCGGCAGCCGGGTCCTGGCCTCACGGTACATCCTCAATTGCATGTCACACCCTCCCCTTCTCCTTCTGTGGATAGGCCACGCGCTGGTGGAAGGCGCCGATCAGCATCTGCGCGAACGCTTCGCGAATTCGCGCCAGATCACGTAACGTCAGCGGGCACTCGTCGAGTTCTCCCGACTGGAAGCGGTCGTTGATGATCCGCTGGATCAGACTTTGAATCCGGGCCGGCTTGGGATCATCGAGCGTCCGACTGGCCGCTTCAACGGCATCGGCGAGCATGGCAATCCCGGTCTCTCGCGTCTGCGGCCTTGGACCGGGGTAGCGGAACTTGTCCATGGAGGCCGGGTCCGTTCCCTGCTCCAGAGCCTTGTTGTAAAAATAGGTCATCACCATCGTACCGTGATGCTCTTCGATGAAGTTGAGCACGTCGTCAGGAATATCCGCTTCTTCGCCGAGTAGTCTTCCCCGTTTCACGTGAGCCGACAGGATCAACGATGACATCGAAGGAGAAAGCGCTTCGTGGCGTGACTTGACACTGAGTTGGTTTTCTACGAAGTACTCGGGAATCTCGATCTTGCCGATGTCATGATAATAGCACCCAACGCGTGCCAGGAGGGCGTTGGCGCCGATTGCCTTGGCGGCGGCCTCGCTCAGATTCCCCACACTTATGGAGTGATGATACGTGCCCGGTGCCTCCAGCGCGAGCCGCTTGAGCAACGGGTGATTGAGGTCCGAAAGCTCCAACAGCGTAATATCGGTCGTGATGCCGAACATCGATTCGAACACCGGCAGGATGCCGATCGTCAGGATCGATGAGAAGAACGCCGCTGCCGCACCAAAGCCGATCTGCACGGCCAGCTCGTGTCGCGGGCTCAATTTCAATGTTTCCACCACGTATATGAGCGCGACATACGCCAGCATGACCGAAAACATGATGCGGTAGAAATGCGACCGTTTGCGCACCTCACGAGAGGTGAAGCAGGCAACCGTGCCAATCACAATCGTCATAAGACTGAGCGTGAAGTCGAATCGATGTAGAACACCGAGCAGCAGTGCCAGAATGATCGTCGATAGCATACCGATCTCGGCGTCATACAGGACCGTTACCATGATGGGGAGAACAGCTATCGGATACAGGTAGGCGCCATGTTCGATACCGAGACGCTTGACGATGTACACCAACAGGAGCTGGAGGACGAATACGAGAAAGAGCGCCAACAGCCGGGGATTGGATCGAAAGGTGTCCGGACGGAAGTAAAACAAGAACAGATATTGAATGCCGAACGCAGCCAGCACGAGCAAAATGCGCGCGATGACCGGCCAGAGAGCGACCGGCCACCCCTCGGAAAGCGCCTTCGAATGGCGGATTCGGGCGAGCTCGTTGAGCACCGCCTCTTGTCTGTCTCCCACGCGCATGCCGGCTCGCACGATGATGTCACCGGTGTTGAGCGTCTCCTTCACAGGCGATATCTGCGCCATACTTTCATTCACTCGGCGATTGTATTCCGCCATATCGACCCAGAGATTCGGCTGCAGGAATCCCCGGCCGATCAGGTAATAGAATTCGACGTCGATCGAATCCGTGGCCCCCAGACGATTCAGCGCGGTGAGGAGCCGCCCGTTAGCCAGCGCCAGGTCAAGCAGGCGGTCCCGAGGGTAAACGCTCTCGCGTTCTCCCTGTCGCACCGTGACCGTCACCTGTCGAGAAACCGGCAACGCGTTGAGGTCCTGCATCACCCCGATGTTGTAGATCTCCTCGGCGTAGATACGTTCCAGACGGAGTCGGAGAAGTTCGATGCTCTCTGGCGATGAAAGCGCCTTCGTTATAGCTGTCTGGCTGATGAACGGAAACCGGGCTGCGACCGCTTCGTCGCGATCCGCCTGGGCTTCCGGTCCCGGACCAATCGGGACAACACGCAGAGAATCGATCAGATTGACAAAAACATTAAGCGAGGTATAGACATTTTGCGAGGTAGCCGTATCCTTATTGATCACGTATGGGATGGAGTTCTTCACCATCTCGTGCTCTTCATCGAGTTCACGCTGGCTCTTGTAGACCACGATCTGAAACGGTGCCAGCACATCCGCGGCGCTGATATCACCGCGGTGCGGCATGTCAAGGGGGTTGAAAAGATCCTCGCCCGGGTACGCCAGGCCGATGAGAATCGATGTCGCCACCAGAAGCAGAATCTTGATCGTGCGGGAGCGTGCCGACGGCACGTATTTCACCCGCGTGTCGCTCTGCACCTTGAGCAGGCGCTTGATACTGCGCTTCAGTTTCAGGAGAAGTGAATACATATGGCGACCATCCCTGCCGCCCTACTCTTTGTGTCGGCCGTCTTCGTGCTTCTCGTACGCCTTGATGATGCTCTGAACGAGCTGGTGACGGATAACATCCTTTTCCGTCAGATAGATGAACTCGATTCCCGGTATTCCTTTCAGAATCTTCTGCACTTTCACCAGCCCGGACTGGCGGCGGTCCGCCAGGTCTATCTGCGTAATATCGCCGGTTATCACCGCCTTGGACTTCTCGCCTATCCGCGTGAGAAACATCTTCATCTGCGCATTGGTCGTATTCTGGGCCTCATCGAGTACCACGAATGCCTCGTTGAGCGTCCGTCCCCGCATGAATGCCAGCGGCGCAATCTCGATCACTCCCATCTCCAACAGCTTGGCGATTTTGTCCGGCTGCATCATGTCGTAAAGCGCATCGTAAACCGGCCGAAGATACGGGTCAACTTTTGCACGAATATCCCCCGGCAGAAAGCCGAGTGACTCCCCCGCCTCCACTGCCGGTCGGCAAAACACGATCCGATTCACCCGTTTTGTTTTCAGCTCGGCCACCGCCATCGCCACTGCTAAATAAGTCTTGCCGGTACCGGCCGGTCCAATGGAAAACACGATGTCATGTCTGTCCACCGCCTCCACATACCGTGTCTGGCCGATTGTCTTTGGTTTGATGACCTTCTTGAGTGCGCTGGTCAAAAGCGCTTCGGTGGAGATATCGTTGGCCGGCCCCTGGCCGTTCTCCTTTACCATCGAGATGGCGTAGTTGATATACTGCTCAGTGATAAAATCCCCCGCCTTTATCCGGGTAATCAAATCCCCCAGCAGGCGTACAACCTGCTCCACATCCTGCGGCGTCCCTTCCACCGTGATGCGGTCGCCGCGGGCGATGATCTTGCTGGCAAAGCGCGCTTCAATCAAACGCAGAAACAGATCGTTCTGCCCGAACAGAAGCCGCTGGTCGATTCCCTCGACTGCCAGTGTCCGTGATCGTCTTTCTTCCGTTTCCAGATTCATACCTGTTACTGGCGCTGCGTATCTCCCTTGATTATAAGTCCCAACTCCGCAAGCTGCTCGTCATCAATCGGGGTCGGCGCGCCGTCCATCGGCGATATCGCGTTGGCCGTCTTCGGAAACGCGATCACATCGCGGATAGAATCAGCACCGGTCATCAGCGCCACTAACCGGTCAAGTCCCGGCGCGATCCCCGCATGCGGCGGGGCGCCGTATTCCAACGCACGCAACAGAAAGCCAAACATCCGCTCCGCTCTCTCTTGATTGATGCCAAGTATCGCTAATATCTTCTCCTGCAACTCTCGACGGTTGATCCGCTGCCCGCCCGATGCTATCTCCCAGCCATTAACTACTAAGTCGTACTGAAGCGCCCGCGCCTGACGCCAGGGATGGCGAAGGTCCGTTCCGGGAAGGTTGCTCGTAAAGCCGGCATCGATAAATGCCAAGTCCTCTTCCATCGGATGCGACACGATATTGTGCATTGCCTGCCATCTGCCTGATGGCTCATCATACTCGAACAGCGGGAAGTTTGTCACCCAAAGAAAACTAAACTCCCCAGCCTTTATCAAGCCATGTTCACGCCCAAGCAGCAGCCGCAACTGCCCCAGTATCGACTCCGTCTTGAGCCGCTTGTCCGAGATAATAAACAGCGCATCCCCTTTGGCAACGCCTGCTTTTTCGCACAGCTTGTTCTTGACCTCTTCACCAACGAACTTCAGAATCGGTGACTTATCCTCGGCATCCGTCCGAAGGATATACGCAAGACCGCCTGCGCCCAACTCCTTCGCTTTGGCGGTCAGGTCGTCAATCTGTTTACGCGAGTAAGACCCACCCCCTTTGAGCACGAACCCCTTCACCACCCCGCCGGTACCCAGCGTATCCGTGAACACTTTGAATCCGCACCCGGCCACTGCTTCACTCAAATCGACTATCTCCATCCCGAACCGAAGGTCCGGCTTGTCGATTCCCCAGCGGTCCATCACCTCGGCGTACGCAAATCGTGGGAAGGGCGTCTTCACTTCCACGTTCAGCACTGTCTTGAAAACATGCTTCATCAATCCTTCGATAACGGCGAACACGTCATCTGGCGTGACATACGACATCTCCATGTCGATCTGCGTATGCTCCGGCTGACGGTCCGAGCGGAGGTCTTCATCGCGAAGGCACCGCGCCAGTTGGAAATACTTGTCGAACCCGGAAATCATCAGGATTTGCTTGAGCAATTGCGGCGACTGTGGCAGCGCGTAGAACTTGCCGTTCTGCACCCGGCTCGGTACCACGTAATCGCGCGCTCCTTCCGGCGTGGAGCGGATCAGCAGCGGCGTTTCGATCTCATAGAATCCCACGCTGCTCAGGTAATTGCGAATAGCCATCGTGGTTTCATGCCGAAGGCGCATTTTCTCCTGAAGCGGTTTACGCCGAAGGTCCAAGTATCGGTACTCCAGTCGAAGCAACTCAGCCGCATTCGTATTGTCCGTAATATCAAACGGCGGCGTCTTGGACTCGGCCAGCGTGTAAAATTCGTCCGCCACCACTTCGATTTCGCCGGTTGCCAGCTTAGGGTTGGCGGTGCCGTTGGGGCGTTGGTGCACTTTCCCTTTCACCGCGACTACGAATTCGTTTCGTGCCCGTTGAGCGGCGGCCAGCATCTCGGAATCCATTGTCTCCGGGTCAATTTTGACCTGGGTGATACCGTACCGGTCTCGGAGGTCCAGAAACAGGATACCACCGAGGTTACGGTAGGCATTGACCCAGCCGTTGAGCCGGACGGTTGTTCCAATGTCGGGGGGACGAAGTTGGCCACAGGTGTGAGTACGTTTCAGTTGTAAAAAGTGGGGCACGTATTCCTCTTTAACTTTTTGCCGTGTAAATAATTATCGGCCGGCGGGCCGATTTGGTAGAGTGCGTCGTTTGAATCATTCGCCAGCCTGAAAGTAGGGGCTGGGGGGACGGAAGTCAAGAGGGGGATACACTCAGCAACTGCGCACATAGATCGAACTTGCCGCGCGGGATTAAGTGCAGTATGTTATCGAAGATCACGCGCAAATATGGGCAAGCGGTTGGGTGCGGGCAGAGGAAGGTCAGCTTTTTATGATGACAGATATCCAGATCGAAGGGTTCAAGAGCTTCGGCGCGCCAAATCCCCGACTCAGATTGGGGCCCTTGAATTTCCTCGTTGGCGCTAATGCCTCTGGAAAGTCTAATTTCATAGCCGCACTGCAGTTTGTTCAGAATGCAGTGGTCCAAAACGTGGATTATGCTGTGAACGAGCTTGGCGGAACTGCAGAAGTCCGTAACAAAATCCTGCGTGAGCGCGAGCTACCAAAGCCGGTCAGGTTTTTCCTTCGAAGTGACACGTCGTGGGGGTTCGCAGTCGATAATCGGGAGTGGAGAACACAGTGGATCGAATATGAAGTCTCATTGAACCTCAGAGGGGATGCACCCTCGCCAGTCGTAGCGACGGAATCTCTAGTCGCACAGGTCGAAAACGGCGGGAAAGCAAAACGATTTGAGCTAAAGCGCGATGCAAGTAATGTCTCGATTGTGAACCCGACCTCTGGCTCAGGAGCCAAACTAGAATTGGCGATCCCCGAGCCCGAGCAGAATCGTCTCGCGCTCGGAGTCGGTTTTTATGCGCTTCCTGCTGTGTTCTTAAGGAAAGAGATTGAAAGTTGGCGATTTTTCAACATTAGTCCAAAGGTCGCACGTGAGCCGTACAAGGAATTGCCCGATGTAGGATTGGGAACGTCGGGCGAAAATCTAGCTGTCGTGCTTCACAATATTGAGAAGAACCCGAAGGCCTTGGAAGCAATTGTTCGCGGGCTCCGCGGAGCGGTGCCTGGATTCAAATCCCTGAAAACCGTAAGGCTGCCCGTGGAGGGGAAATACGCCTTTCAGGTTATTGAGGAGCGTATCAAAGCAATTAACCCGTCGTCCGTGTCCGATGGTACGATTCGGCTACTATCGCTGCTGGTTGTAACCCAATGGATGAGTGAGGATTCGCAGTTGATTGCAATCGAGGAGCCTGAAAATGGACTCCACCCACACCTATCTGGATATATCGTCGATATTCTAAAAGCCGCCTCCCTGGAGAAACAACTCATTGTGACAACTCATAATCCCGAATTCCTCAACTCCTTGAGTCCGGATCAAGTCATCATGTTTGAGAAAAAGGACGGCATAACTCAGACAAAAAAGGCCAGCGATATCGATCAGATTGGTGTGTTTAGCAAGCATTTTCGCCTTGGTGAGCTCTGGGAGCAAGGCACTCTCGGGGGAATATTGTGATAATTGGCGTCGGCGTAGAGGGACCGTCGGATCTAAGATTCTGGACCAAGGTGCTCCACAAACACCTCCCACACGTTAAGTTCGATGTTAGAAATATGAAGAATCGTTCGAGGCTCATACGCGAAACGAACAGACTTCTGGAGAGTTTCCGCCACCTTCATTACAACTCATGTTTGGTCCTGCTTGATAGGGACAGCGCTCCATGCAATTCCGAGGTGTTGTCCGAGTTCGATGAGCTGGTACGATCAGAGGCCACCAAGCCTCTCACCGAAAGATACCTTCACATTCTTATAGCCGTTCGTGAACTTGAGGCGTGGTACCTCGCGGACGAACAGGCGATTCAAACTGTCTTCCCCAACCAAGATTATCAAGCACCGCATGACACCAGCGAGTTGAACGCTGAAAGAGTGATATCGAGCTTCTGGAAGAGTGAATTCGGTGGAAGTGCCCTAAATAAGATAGAGTTGGCGGGACTAATTTCTCCCAAGTTTTCTCCCCAGCGCGCAATGGAGTGCTCCACATCTTTCATGCACACTTGGAAGAGAATCACATTCACTGTTTCTCAAGGTTCTGGTCGATAGCCCTTGCCCGGTGCTCCATCATTCATGGTGGGTTTGATTCACCGGAGGATTATAACTGCGAAATTTGACCATAATTGGCGGGTCACCAGTCCGAAAATACGCATCTTCTTTTCTGCCGAAAAACCAAATTCACGTTCCAGGCTTCCACAGAGTCACTCCTCGGTTCGTCTTCCCCATTGACACCGGAAGAAAAACCGCCCGTATTGGTATTGTGGCTAACAAGGAACCAAACTGGAGGCTTTGAGCGATGAATTTCAGAAACCTGATCCCAACCGCCCTGGCGCTGGCAGTGGTGGCACTGGCCACCTCGTGCGAAGACAAAGGAACTCAGCCGAAAGACCACCCGATTGTCGGCAACTGGCGATGGGTTTCCTCGTGCGGCGGTTTTGCCTACAACTGCACCTGGGCCGATTCGACCGGCAAGTTTCGGGGTGTGACATTTGAGCGCAACGGCAGATACTCTGAATGGGGAGACGTCGTTTTCCCGCTCGCCAGCCGCTATCACATAGTGCGTAGACCCCGATGGTCCCCCAGCGACAGCGCCGACTTCGTACTGATCGATAACCGCTCTCCTGATATGTACATCGAGAAACTGACCAAGGACACGCTTGTGCTTAGTGAATATTGCCTGGACTGCTTCGGCCACACCTACGTCCGGCTCGGAAATATCTAACGAGCAGTCTGCCCGTTCCGTTGGGTCTTGCGCGACCGAGGCAGGATCAGTTCGTTCGAATTAACTTGTCGCGACAATGCCGAGGTCACGTGTGACCCGACGGTTTTTATGTTCGGTCAGGTCCTGTCGTCCGCCATCTGGCGGATGATGTGACCTGACCGAAATGCACAACTCTACCTGACCAGCACCATCTTCTTCGTCGCCACCAGGTCCCCTGCTACAAGCCGATAGAAATAGGCGCCCGAAGCCATCTGCGCACCGTCGTTGTCACGGCCATCCCACTTCAACTTGTGAGGCCCGGCTGACTGAGTCTCATCGACCAGTTTGCGTACTTCCTGCCCGAGCAAGTTGAAGATCGTTATCGACACGTGCGATGTTACCGGCAGCATGTACTCGATCACGGTCGAGGGGTTGAACGGGTTTGGGTAGTTCTGGTCGAGCGTGAAATCAATGGGCACATCACCATCGCCGACATCGGTGGGTGTGCCGGCGCTGTCAACGCCGAAGTTGTACAGAAACAGCTGCGGGTCCGGATCGCGACTCGAGTTGTGATACTCAACCACCGCCAGCGTGTAGCGACCGGCGGGAAGCGGCGGGGCCGCCTGCGTAAACTTGTAAGGTGCGATCGCCGTCAGACAGGGACCGGAGACCCAATTGTCCTTCCCAATAATGGCGATTGTCAGAACATTTCCGACCACCGAGATCGATGACCAGGCAACTTCGGGACTCCAGCAGAGATCCGGGAAATACCCGTCAATAGTTACGTGGAACGGGCTTCCTGCAACCGGCACGGGCGGGGTCAATGCCACCTGCACGACAGCAGCCGTGATGGATAACGCCGGCAGCGACAATGACGCTACCACAACGGCGGCATAACCGAATCGGCGGCCGATCGAAGCATGTCTTGAGTGAATAACTGATGATTTCATATTCCCTCCAGTTATGAGAACATAACTGCATTAAGAATTATTAATAATATACTACACGAGCATCGACACCACAAGCCACTTTCGAGCATTCGACCGGATTCACGGTATCTTCCACGTCAAGACGCAACCAATCCGGGATCCGTTCAGTCCCTGGGACACTATCGCTTTGGCCGACATCCGCAAAGTCTGGCTGGCAGCCACTACGCCTTTCAACTCCTTTCCCCTCATGGCGTTAGGCCTGTTCACGAGAATCTGCGCGCACCCCCACCGGCTTTTTAATTGACATCGTGGTTCCAGTATATCTATTTTAGATGCTATCACGGATCAAACCTGCATCGTTACCAGTATAAGTAGACCGAAGATGTCGCGTATACACAACACGGGACAACCAAACAGGGTTATTTGATACAACCAAACCAAACACACAACCCTCAAGGAGGAACTGTATGTTCAAGAAACTCGGACTGGTCATGCTCATGGTGGCGGCGTTTTGCCTGATGCAGATCGCCCCCGCGATGGCGTCCGATCCGGCCAAACCGGCGGCACAGCCGGAGGCCAAAAAAGAGACGACCGCCAAACCGATGGCGCACCAGCACACGTACGCCAACGAAGTGGCCGTGTGCGGCTGCGGCAAGCTGTTCGTGCCGGATGCCAACACCAAGTACATCGAGTACAAGGGCAAAGAGTACGCCTGCTGTACCGAAGGATGCCATAAGATGGCGTCCGGGAATCCGGAAGCTGCGGCCAAGGCATCCGAAGAGCAGCTCGCCAAGCTAATGGCACCTGCGACGACAGCCGAAAAGAAATAGCGCGAGCGACGGCACTCTACATCGATTGTATCGAGGCACCCGAGTCCACTCCGGATTCGGGTGTTCTGTTTTTTGCAACAACAGCTCCAATCCATCGCAGCCCGTTCGACACGCGCGAAGCGGTAAACCAGGCGCTGCCTGTTGACAAAACCGGACCAATGCGGCTATAATCACGGCTAAACTGTGCGTCGTGCGACGCCGATATTGTGAGCATTATGCATTTGTCGCGATACCTGACAGAGAACCTGATCAAGCTCGAGATGAGCACCGAGATCGAACCGTTTGTCGACGGCTGCTCGCTCGACAAGTGGCGTCTGAAAGCCAAGGAGTCGGTTTTGGGGGAGCTGGTGGACCTTCTGGACCAGGGGAACCGTATCGGCAATCGGACCAAGCTGCTGTTGGACTTTATCAATCGCGAGAAAAAGGCCACCACCGGCATCGGCAAAGGGGTGGCGATCCCGCATATACGGTCACTTCAGGCCAAAGAGTTCATGGTGGCATTCGCGCGCTCCACTCATGGCTATGATTTCGATTCGCTCGACCAGCAGCCCACGCATTTGTTCTTCGTGATGGCGTCCCCGCCCTATGATGACGGCATGTATCTGAAGGCGTTCAAGGCGATCGCCGAGATGTTTCAGTACGATGCGTTCCGCGAGGAGCTGATGAAAGTCTCCGCTCCCGGCGAAGTGATCCGCGCCCTCCGCTCCATGGAGTAAGTGACGTCGCCACTTCTGCCGCTTCGCGTGTAAAGACGATTAGTTCTGTGTTCCAATCCACAGAGGGCCTGTTGAAAAACTCTGCGGCTTCGAGAGTGGGAGCAACTGCCGGTTGTGGCGGGTCGTACGGCCGCACTTCAATGCCTGTAAGCTGTGTCATCGTCGCACTGAACGGAGTCGAAGTGCGGCGATGATATAACGTGCGGCCGTGTGACCCGCCACTTTTTCAACAGGCCCACATAGTTTGGGAATTTGCTTTATCGGCCGTCACATGTCGGCTGCCAGTAGATTCTTCAGATAGTACTTCTCTCGAGATACTTCACGAATCCATATGTTGGTATCCCGAAGATCGAACCTTTCAGGATTCCAGAAACCGCCAATCCATTCTTTCAACTCCTCGTGCTGTTCGTGGCCAGGATCAGCCAGTGCCTTCAGAAAATCCTCGTACCCTCCCGGGCCGCCGCAATCCTCCGGAGGACAGCACCTGCTTCCTTCCAGGCACCGCGGATATTTGATCTTCGGTCGAGCCGGTTCGATTGCCTCAACCTCTATCTGATGTTCCCATCCGTCACCGAAGTCATAGTCATACTGGAAAGTCAGGCCGGTCTCACGCACAACCTTGTTCAGCCGCACGGTTCGCTCATCGATATCCTTGGGATTCATATCCGTATCGGGATACGTATAGTAACTCCCATCAATTATGAACTGGTGTAAGTGCGAGTTGGTCCACCCCATCACACTTTGAATGATATGATGCAGTTGGATCAACGTGATGTTGGCGGGCACTTCGAACCGTCGCCAAATGGACGGTTCTATCTCGTTGAGCTTAATTTTTAGCCGGTAGATCATTGCAGCCGGCGAGCGTTTCAGCCGAACGCCCTTCTGTTTCTTCTCCATATCTGTTCCTCTCTCTATCGATCTCAGTCCCCGGTCGGCCTGATGGCGCTGGTTTCGACCATCAGCATGACGGTCTTCTGAGGCGCTCGCGGGCGATGCATCATCCCTTTGCTGATGGTCACCCCCTGATGCAGTCCAAGCTCGATCGTGCGGTCCGACAGGTCGATCAGGAGTCTGCCTTCAAGCACGAAAAAGAACTCGTCGTCGCGATCATGCTTGTGCCAGTGAAACTCCCCCTCGATAACACCGAGCCGGACGACGCTGTCGTTTACTTTCGTCAGCGTGCGATTCGACCACTTCTCGGTGATACCGGCCACGATTGCCGGAACGTCGATGAGTTGCTGGTGGTCGAATTGGATATCGAGATTGATATTGTACTCGGGTCGTTGGTTCATGGCGCTACTCCCTTTGGTCTGATCCTGAGATATTGGGAAGATAACGATTGACGCGAGCGTACGCAATCACGCCACCATGCCACCATTCATGGCTTGTTGAAGAACTATGCTGTTCTGAAGTCAGTAGCAATTGCTCGTTGTGGCGGGTCGTACGGCCGCACTTCAATGCCTGTAAGCTGTGTCATCGTCGCACTGAGCGGAGTCGAAGTGCGGCGATGATATAACGTGCGGCCGTGTGACCCGCCACTTTTTCAACAGTTCCTTCATGGCGGGAGATTGTTCGAGTAGCCCCGTAGCCACTTGTAGGTCAAGACCCCATCAGAGGCTTTCGCGGAGGGAGGGGTCTTGACATCACGGGCATCAATTGTCAAAACCTCGGTGCCGCACCTAATCAGGTGCGTTTGGGGAGGGAGTCCCGTAGCCAACCCGAAGTGTGTGGAACTCCGTTCGGGCTGAGTCTGACGAGTACCACTACGCTCAGAGAACATGCCTAAAACCCAACAACTGACCTCACTTCGCGGCTATCCATGGATCGACAACTCTCAGCCATAACGAAACTCAACACCCTTCGGGTGTGCTACGAACTATCGGTAGTGTCTCTAGTTACTCTAACTCCGGGCGACTGTAGGGTTGGAAGTCGTCCTGTGTAACACCCCAGTCCTCTTGCAAGAAGACGCTAAGCTCATCGTCGTTTAGAAACCAATAGTCGAACTCGTAACGCTCTTCAAGAGACGAGAAGAGATAAACGAAAATGCCGCCGGTCTTCTCAATGTCTCGATGCATGACGAGCCATCGAATTCCCTGTCTTCGATGTTTTTCTGGTATTTCAACGACACTCATTTTTCCCCTGGGGAGTCCTTAATATATCGGTACATGAAATTTCTTGATCACCTTGCAGCCCCGTAGCCCACCCGAAGCGTGTGGAACTCCGTTGGGGCTGCGTCCAACAATTGCCACTACGCTCAGAGAACATGCCTCAACACTCCACAACTGACCTCACAGCAGAGTTCATCCACAGACTGACGATTTTCAGCCAAAGCGAAACTCAACACCCTTCGGGTGTGCTACGAACTCTTTTTCAACAGCCCCTTCGTGTTGCGTTTCTTCCTCCGTCTGCAAATTCCCCCTTAACTCACTGCTTTTTCCGTACCGGCGCCTGTTGGCAAAAGCCATAGGAGCGCTCGACATGCATACTTCCCTTAGACAAATCGAGGCTAACCGTCGCAACGCCCGGAAATCGACCGGTCCAAAAACCCGCGAAGGCAAAGCCAGAGTTTCCCAGAACGCCGTCAAACACGGCCTCTACGCCAAAAAGATCGTCCTCACATCGCCGCGCGTCTCCGAGACTCAGGCAAAATACGATTCTCTCTGCAACGCCATTGTGAACAATCTTGACCCGCACTCCCCGCTCGAATGCCTCCTGGCCCGGCGCATTGCCAACTGCGTCTGGCAAATCGAACGGGCTGACAATTCCCCGGCCTCACTGTTTCCCGGCAACTGCGACGACGACCCAGACATCACTGATACGGAACTCCTGGCCGCCATCCGACTCCACTACAGATACCTGCAACTCAGGCGCCGCCTTAAGTGCCGCGTCAACCGAATTCACGCGATGCTCGTCTATGTAAAACAAACCGATTTGCCTGAAGCGGTTCAACAAGTTGCACAGGCGCTTCTGAATAATCGAACGCACCGTGAAACAAACCCGTTGCTGGAGAGGGTCCTCTGAAACCAGTACCACACCGGCACGGCCAGACCGCGAAGCAGTGTCGTCTGCCATATCTGAATCGGCGTGTGACCGGGTCCCCGCCTGCTATAAACTGGCACGATGTACAACATACCCCCGGCAGGATTCGAACCTGCTACCCTCTGCTTAGAAGGCAGATGCTCTATCCACATGAGCTACGGGGGCGTGGCTTGCCACTCTTATTCTGACGTGTATGATAGCTCGGATTAGGACGAAAGGGCAATACTAAAATGGACTGTTCGCAGGTCCAAGAGGCTCAGGTCCAGACGCCCGTTACCACAAACAAAAACCGGCAGGGTGGTAACCCCCTGCCGGTGTTCTCAAGCAGATGTAACCGCCCGGGCGTTACATCCGCTTTACATATTCTCCCGGCGGCTGGTCTTTGAAATGCCGGTTATCATCGTGGCACCCGCTGCACGTGGGGGGCGCATCGAATTTCCGCTGCGCATGACAATCGGTGCAGTCCACTTCGGCGTGGATCTCATCGAGCCGCAAACCGGTAACGGCATGTTTGAAATTGGCCGGATTCCAACCGCTGTGACAATTGCTGCACTGGTTGTTCATTTTCACAATCCGCTTGCCGGTCGGATGACAGGCACGGCAGACCAGGTCTTCGTGATAGGTACCAAGCGCCCAGCCTGTGCTTTCGTGGTTGAATCCGGGCCGCTCCCGATTGTCGTGACATTTGTCGCACACCGCTTTTCCGTGACAATCGTTGCAGACGGCGTGAACCTCCTCCTGCGTCTTGGCCAGCTTGGCCGGCTTGTCGATGTCGTGGCAATAGCTGCAGTTCTCTTTCTTGTGGCAGTCCACACACCGGAGCCCAAACAGGTCGATATGCTCTTTATGCTGGAAGGTCACCACCGGCCCCTGCTGATACGGCGTCTGGTACACTTTCTTCACGGGCTCGGTGATGATCGGGTGCGCGCTTCCCATGATGTCGGTAGAGTCAGCCACCGTATCGGACGTCTTGGTCTTGCCGTTAGGCTTGTGGCAGATCACGCATTTGGTATCGTGACTCCACTCACGGTGGCACGACAGGCATTGCCGGTGATAGGCCCCTTTGAGACTCGGTTGCCTCAGGTTTACGGCTCCCCCCTCGTTGGCATGACACTCCTTGCACGGAGGGACTCGACCCGACGGGCTGTAATGGTGGCAGGTCACACAGTTCTGTCCCATCTGCGCCATCTTGGCGTGAAGTTTGTGATTGAAGTGCACCGGCTGGTATTCAGATGCCAGCTCGTCAAGAAGCATCGAATCAGGGGCCTCGGAGAGCTGGTGAGCTGCCGTCACGTGCGTCATCGACAAACTGGGGCAGGCTTTCAGACACTTGTCTTTGGCGGTCGGGACCTCGCACGTGTGGCACTGTAAGCAGTTCATTTTGGGCATGCTCGATTGGGCGGAATCCTCGAAGCCTTGAGCCAACGGTGCGAAGACTAACCCTGCAAGCACAATGATGACAAGTCTCACGTTGTCTTTCCTATACATCTCAGTTCACCTTCCCCGCTTTGATAACCACCGGTGCGGAAACGGACGGCTGCCGGGCAGAGGTGTCTTCGTGCCCCGTAATCACCGGGAAATTGAGCACAACAAACCGATACACGAGCACCAGAGCGCATACCAATCCGACGGTGACAAGTATTTCGAAAATCGACGGGAAATAGGTCTTCGTCGGATAAAGCGGCTTGTATGCGACCAGGAACACGTTGATACGATTGAGCAGCACGCCGAAAATCACCATACTTGCCGAAGAAAAAAGACCGGCGACCGAGTGTCGTACTTTGGACATAGACAAAAGCACGATTGGCGCCACCACGCCAATAAGCAATTCTATGAGAAACATGATCGACTGAGTCAATCCCTCGAAAACCAAGGGCCAGGCCTCGCGAAGGGTCAGGTCTCCAATTTTGATGGCCAAATACACACCGAGCAGAATCGGCGTATAGCGGGCAATTGAGGACAGGACCGGAGTCTCCGGAATAAGTTTGAAACTTCGTGAGGCCAGTATCGACTCGAAAATCACCATCGGAAAACCGACCGCAATCGCAGACAGGAGGAACATCAATGGCGATATCGGCGTGTACCAAAGCGGGTGCATCTTGGTGGGCGCGATCACCATGAGCGTTCCCAGCGACGACTGATGCAGACAGGAGAGCACGACCCCCGCGATGATAAACAGGGAGATGAATCGGCCAAGATATTTCTCGCAGAGAATCAGCCATGAGTTGACGAACGTGTTCAATGCCGACAGCGGGCCGGGCAGGTTGACGCGGTTTTTGAACCGCTCGGCCACGATCGGCAGAAATTCGATATAGAGGACTGTTAGATAAATCATGACGCACATGCCGACCTCGAACAGCACCGAGTTCCCCTGCCACATGCTGGGCAGCATGGGGTGCCAGACGTTGTAATAGCGGCCGAGATCGGCCAGTAGGCCGATGACGACAAACGTGTAGCCCAGCATGGCGGTGAGCAGAGCGGGCCGCACGATGACGTGGTATTTCTCTTTGTGGAAAATGTCCGCAAGTGCTGCGGTAGTGAAGCCGCCGGCCGACAGCGCCACGCCGGAGGCAACATCAATAGCGATCCAGATTCCCCAGGGGAACTGATCATCGAGATTGGTGACGGCGCCAATACCGGCGATCAGGCGGTAGGCATAGGACGCCAGTCCGGCCAGCATGATAGCGAAGACGACTTTCGTTCCGGTCGTGAAAAACGGCACTTTCATCGGAGCGGCAGAAGCGTGATTACCCATGGTTCGCCTCCTCCCGGTCGCCATCTTTACGGAGAGAGTGCATTACCAAGCCGAGCACGCCGTATAGCGCAAGCGGCGGGACGAATGACTTGAAGACACCGTGCTGGATTGTCTCGGTCGTGTCGGGTATCGGTTGCGAGGTCAGTTTCGGAAGTTCGGTGTTGTTGAAATCGACGGCGGAGAGATACATCCAGGCAGTCCCGCCGACTTCGTATTCGCCGTAGATATGGTCGACATATCGGCCGGGGTTGGCATTCATCCGGCTGTGGGCGAGTTCGATAAGATCGCCCCGCTTTCCGAAAGTAAGTGCCTCGTTGGGACAGATCGCCACGCAGGCCGGTTTCTTCCCCTCCTGGGTGATTCGCTCGAAACAGAACGTGCATTTGCGGACTTGGGGATCGACGGCGTTGGCGTATTCATACGCCGGTACCTGGAACGGGCAGGCCACCATGCAATAACGGCAGCCGATGCATTTCCAGGCATCGTATACCACGGGTCCCTGCTCGGTCTTCTGGAGCGCACCGACAATGCAGGCGGAGGCACACGCCGGACCGTTGCAGTGCATGCACTGGACTTTTAAGCTGAACTTTTTATCCGGGTCGACCGGTGAAGCGAACTGATTGACGACAGTGTACGCCTTGGCGTCGGGACGACGGTGCTGTTGGAATACAGATTTGTCCTCGAATGCTTTCAGTTCCTGCGTGGGGAGCTTGTTGGCATCGTTGCAGGCCCACTCACACTTGCGGCATCCGATACAGGCCACGGTGTCGACCAGAACGCCGTACATCTCGTCGTAGTCGGGGTCGGCGACATGTTCAGAGGCATTCGCCGAGCCGGTTACCAAGGCCGCCGAGCCGAGCGCGGTCAGTTTGAAGAAGTCGCGTCGCCGTATATCCACGTGTCTCAATCCTCCGTTACCAAGAGGAGACCGATTTGCTCCTTAATTGTGAAATCATTCACAACGCTATCGCCGATACTATCATCATCGACTTAGTATACTATGTTACTTGAGCGCTGTCAACGAAAACGGGGACAAAAAGAACAATTTTCGATTTCTCTCCTAATTCCAGCCACTCCATGGAGTTATCGACCAGATGTGAGCAATTTGCGCAGCCCCGTTTGCCGCGACTCCAAATTCAGGATAGCATCGACCTTGCAAGGCAAGGATTACCATAAGCTTGTGACAAAAGGAACGAAATCCACCCTTTTCGTTCTAAAGAAAAGATTACCGCGAAACCTGACAAATAGCGGTCTTGAGGTATGCAGATTCGGGGAAATAGACGGATAACGGGTGGTCCGGCGCCTGGCGCACGGTTTTCAGCAAATGGAGATTAGCGCCAGCCTGAATCGATGCTTTTCGGAGGGTCATGATGAGGTCATCCTCGGTGAAGAAAGCAGAGCAACTGGAGCTGACCAAAAGCCCGCCATGAGCCACCATCCGAATCACGGCGCGATTGAGGAAATGATACGCCTTGCGGCCGTTCTCCATATCCTTCTGTGATTTGATGAGTGCAGGCGGATCGAGGATGGCGGTGTCGTACAACGGCTCATCGTGTGTATTCAGCCACTGGAAAACATCGGCGCACTCTGTCTGCACCTTTGCGGCATCCAGGCCGTTGAGTTCCGCCTGTTTGCGGCAAAACGGCAACGCTGTTTCAGAACTGTCGACATGATGCACGAGCTCCGCCCCGCAGTTCAGAGCGGCTACTCCGTTGGCGCCGGTGTAACTGAACAAGTTGAGAACGCGATGGTGCCTGGTGAGAGTGGTGATCTCGCGGCGCACTTCTTTCTGATCGAGGTAGAAGCCGGTCTTCTGGCCATGCATGATGTCGGCGGCATATCGAAGACCATATTCTCTGAACTCGACCTCGCCGGGCCCTTCCCCGTACCGAACCGAGACGAGTTCCTTCAGCCCCTCTTCCCTGCGCACCGGCAGATCGCTCCGCTCGATAATCGAGCGCGGATGAAACAGTTCGACCAATACGTTGACAATTACGTCACGCATGGCATCAGCGCCGGCGGTGGAGAGTTGGATGACGATAGTGTCGGCGTAGCGGTCGACGATCAACCCGGGTATGTTGTCCGATTCACCGAACACTACGCGGTAGCCGGTGGTATCGGTTGATGGGCCGTAGCCGAGAATAGCGCGCCTTCCATTCGCCTCTCTGATCTTACGCGTCAGCCAGCCGTGGTCTATGGCGGTCTGGCCGAACTCGAACACACGCACGGCGATCATCGATTTGGCCGAATAGGTGCCGGTGCCGAGTATAGAGCCGTCCGGCCCCGCGACATACACGAGCGAGCCGTGGGGAACGTCTTGTGGCTTGTCCTTAAGAGCTCCGGAGAAGATCCACGGGTGATGGTGGGTGATCGTGGTCAGTTTATTGGGTTTGAGTGTGAGGATGGGATACATGGAGTGAAGGTACGGTTGGGGTGGGCGGAGTGCAAGCAAATCGGGGACGCGGAACCAGAAGCGGTTCCGCGCTACAATGTCTGTCCTTGCTTGGTTCCGTGGTCAGATCATTTTAAGAAAAGCAGTTTTCGGGTCTCCTTGACTGAGTCAACTGTTGCGAGGCACATATAGACACCAGTTGCCACTGGTGAACCATTGGACGTCACGCCATGCCAAGGGAACTCGTGCATCCCTGCTGACAGGCGTTTATTGGCTAACACGGCCACTTCCCTGCCCAGAACATCGTAGATGGCAAGCCTCACTTGAGCAGAACGTTTCAGTCCCAAGCTGATTGTGGTCGATTGGTTAAAGGGGTTGGGATAACTTCTAAGCCCAATGGAAGAGTAATCACTTGTATCCCCAACCGGCTCCTCGACATCTGTCGCTACGCCCGTTCCCGAATAAATATAGACAAGCCCTTGGGTAAATTCGTTGTACGTCGTGAAGGCGAAGTCGTTGATGCTGTCGCCGTTGAAGTCCCCAAGACCGGCCACATCCATGCCCCAGTAAATGTGATACCCTGGCTCGTTGCCAACAAACAGGCCGATGTCCCACTGCGCATCAACATTTGGCCCGCCGTAGTATACCAGCACAAAACCTTCGCCTGACCAGGCAGTGGCATGGCTGACGATGAGATCAGCATAGCCATCACCGTTGATATCTCCGGCCGGGGCGGCGTGGTTAGGCATCATGGTCATGTACAGGTCAGGAACGGTGTCCATAACTGGTCCGCCAAAGTAGAACCAGCCAGTGTCGTCCTGAAATCCACTACTGACGAACAAATCATCGTACCCATCCCCATTGAGATCTCCAGGGCAGGTCATTACTTCGCCGAAGTTGTTGGAGCTGTGGAAGACCGTGTCATACGGCCCCCGGCGGTAAATGGTGAAATCCGGTAGAGTGTCAAAGCCCGGGCCTCCCCAATAGAGATACACGCGGCCCTTGTTCGGTTGGCTCACCTGCGTGATATGACTGACGGCCAGGTCCTGTTTAGCGTCACCGTTGAAATCACCCAGAGCAGTTTGATAACCGAAAGAGCCCGCCGACACGGGTGGCAATTCATGTTGCCTTAGTATCATGTCGAGTAGGGTGTCTTGCCCTGCACCGATCTCAAAGATCTGTACCTCACCGAAGTTAAAGCGGTCAATGATGATTTCGTCAAAACCATTGGAATTTAGATCCTTCCCGATCATCGGATACAGGTCCGGCGGATTAGCGTCAGCCCCCAGGTTGAAATCCCGAACGGTGTCACGCAAGGGGCCTCCATAGTACACGCCTGTTTTCCATCCAAACGAAGAGCGACCCCGGAGCATCAAGTCGTCCCAACCGTCGCCATTCACATCTCCAGCACCACCATAAGAATTAGTACTGTCGAATTTCCAGTACGGAAGAGTGTCGAATGACCTCCCGCCGCGGTACAAGTAGTTCGAGCCACGGCCGTTGGAGATAATAAGTTCGTTGATTCCATCACCATCCTGGTCTCTCAAGGGAAGAAGCTCTGACCCAAACAGTACGTTGGTCGTGTCGGCCTTTATGATGCCTAGGAGTTGTGGTGTATCGGCGAAGATGCTCCCGCCAAGACACGCTGACAACAAGATGATGTGTGGAACAGTGGGTTTGCGAAACGCTAATCCGAAATATCGCGCCAAGGCTGAATCGCAGATCATTGAGTACGCCTATCACACACAAAGATGGAGCTTTGCCTGCACTATAACCAAGATACTCTAAGACGGAAATCTGTCAAGTCACGTAGCTGTTCCACAGGGTGAGCAATACGGCGGAGGCTGAAATAGAAAAGGAGTTGTAGGTCGGCGTTTCGAGCGGTTGAATTGGCTTCAACCACCGCACGCTTCGTACAGAACATGGTTCAAGCATCCGTCATCGCAACAGAAACACAGCGAGAAACCCGACATCACTTCTGAATCCCTCTAAGTGTCTTCTGAATCCCCCTAAGTGTCGGGTTTCATGCTGCGGATGCACAGTCAATCTTAACTCCCCTTCTGGCGAACATGAACGTCTGTCTCGGAGGACTCTCAAACCTTGGCCGCATGAAACCACGACCTACGCCCTGGATTTGTCGACTGCTACAGTTCCATCGTCATACGAGATAATGACTGCATGGGTAAAACAATAGTTATGCAGTTTTTGAATGGGGTACGGAGAGGCTGCGAATTGTCAGCCTTACCGGAGTTCATCACCCTTCGGGTGCGCTACGAATTGCTAAGTGGAAAGGACAACGATGCGGTGTGTTCTCCGTGCACATCTCTCTCAAGCGACGCGAAGCGGTAAAACTGGCAAGCCAGTCGGGGTGAGAGGATTTGAACCTCCGACACCCTGCTCCCAAAGCAGGTGCGCTACCAGGCTGCGCTACACCCCGATCTCTACTCTGAAAAGAAGATAATAGACCGGCTCTCTCTGGCTGTCAAGGCTCCAATGCGTCCGTTTCAGAGGGAAAACGACAGTTTCCCCCTATGAAAACAGCCACCGTTCGAGTGTCCGGTCGTTCCAATTTCGCCATCACTGGACCATCGGGTACCCCCTTTTCCATCTGGTCAAGACCTAAGGAACGTTTGGTCAGGCCCATAGAAAATATTGTCGGCGCCATTAAGTTTTTTGTTGAACCAACAGCCCGCCATAACGTTATAAGGGGTACACAAGAAAGGAGGTGGTCCAGAAATTGAAAAACGACCGATGTGAGGTGACTGCTGCTTAGTCGCCACCTCGACTAGTTGATAGTTGGGGTGCGCTAGGCAAATCCCAACAGTTAAACCGGCCTGACGGCTCAAAAAAGCCGTCAGGTTTTTTTATCGATTCCAAGCGAATTATGCCATTCCAGCGATTTCCCCCTCGTATTCCCCTCATTTGCCCTGTTCTGCCGGTTTCTGGTTGAAGCAGTCCGCCAGAGTGGAGGGGCCGAGCCAGGGGATGATCTCGACAGAGAACCGTCCGGCTTTGACACTCGGGTCAGACTCAGCCAACGCCTGAGCTTCTTCAACAGTCTCCACGTCGAGGATGAAAATTCCGGCAAGAGCATCGGTGGCTTTTTGATCCAAGAACGGCCCGGCCAGCGCCAGCTTGCCGTCCTTCTCCATTTGCAGGATATGGGCCATGTGCCCTGACGATATTGTCTCCACTTCGGGCGTTCTCTCGGCTGTCCAGTTCGGGCCCCGTCGCAGGAACACCATGTAGTACCGTTTCATCTCGTATGCAGGGGGTTGAGACGCGCTATCGGCCTGAACGGTGGCGCTTATTTTTGACGTGACACTTGACCCCTGATCGGTCTCTGTACGAGCGCTATCATCGCTCGCCGAGCCTGCTGAAAGAAGCAGAGCAAACAATACTGCGATTACGTTCATGTTCTATCCTCCGTGTTTTTCATAGGGAAGATAGATTGGTGTGGCTTATCGGACAATAGAGGAACCGTCGGTCGTTCACTAAAGACGAATCGACGAATTGAAACGGAACGCTCTTTGGCTCACCAGGTATTCGAACGGCTGGTGGTCGTGTTGGCCCAGATTTCACCGGTGGATTGCTTGTAGACCCAGCCGCCGCGATTACCGCGCGTGCGCCCTTTGGGAAAGCTGTTACCGTTGATGACGGAATCTGGAGCTCGATTGGTGGCCTGGTATGGGTTGGGGGGCAGTTTCCCCACGAGCACGGTGCCCGGAGTCCGAAATTGGGCGTAGGTGGGCCACCGGGGAGTGCCTGTTTGTACCGCCTGTGCTGTCTGATACAGCACGATAGCTGAGCGCATGGCCGCCAGAGACTCTTTGGTGACCGCCTGGCGGGTGGCGCTGCGCAGGTCGCGGTATCGCACGACTGCCACCGAGCTGAGCGTCCCTGCAATGACGATCACGACTATCAGCTCAATAAGTGTGAATCCCCCTCTTCCGTTCGTGTGCGATTTCATGTGCCCTGCAATTCGAGAAGAGAGTTGCCTTGTTGCCTAATATTGTCGTCAGGCAACATGGATAACTTTATCATCGGCGATTGACTCCCGTCCCAACCTGTCGTTCCTCCAAAAACAATTTACTTGTCATGCGAGAGAAGCCACTCGTATTTTCGGCCGGCAACTATACGTGGAGTTTTGTCGTGTCCTGGCGCGAATACCTGGAAATCCTGACAGCGATTATCATCATTGTGGATCCACTCGGCGCGATCCCGATATTCATTTCGCTGACCGGGAACCAGAGTGAACACGAGCGTTCCCACACGGCGCGAGTGGCGGTTCTGTTTGCGGCGCTGGTGTTGATCGGCGCGATCTTTGCCGGGAAACCGATGCTTGATTTCTTCGGTATTCGCATCGCTTCATTCCGGGTAGCGGGCGGGATACTCGTGTTCATGACAGCGCTCTCGATGATGAACGCCAAGATCTCCGGCAGCAAGCAGTCTCCCGAAGAAGCCAAGGAAGCCGAGCATAAGGAGAACGTGGCAGTGGTACCGCTGGCGGTGCCGTTGCTGGCCGGACCGGCAGCGATCAGCACGGTTATCATCTACGCGCATGCCGGAGCAGGCTGGGGATTTCGAGGATTCCTGGGGCTCTGCGTGCTGCTGGTAGCACTGGTTGTCTGGCTCTGCCTGCGGTTGTCCATTCCCCTTTCAAGCAAGCTCGGCCGCACGGGCCTTAATAATCTGACTCGCCTTATGGGACTGCTGCTTGCGGCTATCGCGGTCGAGTTTGTCGCCACGGGGGCTCAAGAACTGTTTCAACGGACGCCATAGTCGCTCACCCTGACCGAGCGTGTGGTGCGAAACACCACAATAGGACACGTCGTTTGTGGTAGGTTCCACCGCAACCTGGCGGGGACTCGTTTTGGTGTCAAGTCATAACCGCTTGACCAACAAGCCATTCTGACAACGTTTTCTTCCCGCGATATTTGGCACGGAAGTTGACTTCTGTTTACACAGAATTTTGCGTGCGTCCGTGGGCGAGAGCTACACGCTTACGGAGCATTGCGAGGCGAAAGTTCTTTGACAGCGCGGGGTTCTCAGCAGGGGGAACGTACGTAACACCCTTTAACTTACGCGGTAGAGGGTCGAAGCACCCAATTGCCTCCAGGATACCAGGCTATTGGGTGATTTTTTTTGCGGGAAGAACTGCCTACGTGCGACGGGACTTGAGGAGTTTGTACACTGCCGAGAAGTCCAGGTCCTGAATCCCAGCCGCGACACACTGGTCGTACAGTTTTTTCACAACCGGTTCCATGAGCATCGGATATCGGACGGACAGCGCCAGGTCCTCAAGATACGACAGGTCCTTGTGGATAAGCGCCGCAGAGAACTGGACGGCAAAATTCTCTTCAAGTAGTTTGGATTTCTTGGCATTCAGGAGGGCGGAATTTCCGGCTCCAGCGACCAGGATATCGAGGGCAGAGCCTCTTGAAATGCCGGCATGCTCGGCGAGAGCGATCGCCTCGGCGATCGCCACCATGAACGAACCGAGCACGAGATTATTGACCAGTTTCATCTTGGTGGCGAGGCCCGGGGGTTCCAGGTAGAAGATCTGTCGCGACAGGTGCTCCAGGAGCGGCCGAACGGTCTCGAATGGAGGTTTCTGACCGCTGACCAGGACCACGAGTTCACCTCGTGCAGCCGGTACGACACTTCCGAGAACAGGCGCTTCGAGATACCAGGCGCCTCGCTGAGTCAACTCTTCATGAAACGCCATCACGCTCAGATAGTGGTTAGTGGTGGTATCGACTATGATCTTGTCATGGCAGTCGGCCGCAAGCAGACCGTTCTCGCCCTGAAGCACCTCGCGCACGGCATCGCTTCCAAACAAACTGAGAAAAATGATCTCCGTGCGTGTGGCCAGCTCGGCTGGAGTGGCAGCAATTTCGACATTCAGGTCGTCCGCTTTGGTCTGCGTGCGGTTCCACGCGATGAGATCGACACCCTGTGCGATGAGGCGGTTAGCCATTGCCTTACCGAGCGAGCCGAGCCCGATGAATCCAGTTTTCATTACACAACCCCTGCTTTTGAATCGTCAAGATGCTACAGGATCCTGCCGGGCGCAACGGGGAAACGAAAGAGAAGCCACCTGACAAAACGGCTTGGCGGGATGTGGACTTGCATATATATTATTGGGAGAAGCATCAACGGTTCTCGAATAGCGGGAGGTGCACATGAGAACTTCTCTAACGGCCATCTGGGTTACTTTGATTGCGACCGTCGCTCTTTCAACTGCTGCGTGGTCGCGTGACTTGGAAACTGTCCAGGCTTCGGATAAGACGATCACCGACTGTTCGGATTCTTCGATGACGACGTGGTCCGATTTTTGTCCTGGCCTGTGGCCCTGGTGCGTGGGGGTGCAGAGCACCAAAGACCTGCGCGCTTCTTTCAACTCGTACGGGCAGCTCGGCACGGGGTACTCTTGGTGCGGTCGCGACATCTTTGGATGTACAGTGCCCTCGTTTGAGACTCCGCCGTACAGCCACAACGACTATCTTTTCAGCGGCGCCGTTTGGATCGGTGGGATTGTCGGGAATGACACACTCGTCTCGGTAGCTGCAGACGGATGGTATCAGAGCCGAGAATTCTATCCTGCTAATGGACCAACCCGCGGGGCGAGCATCACACAATTCAGATCGCATTTGGGAACGTCACTACGATCTGAGGCGACCGACACCTTTACGGTTTCTGTGCCTGGCATCATTCTTGATGATGACTGGCTCACCGGACGTCCTCACATCCCGCTCGGCGTGCGAGTCGTACTTCGGAGTCACACGCTGGATGTCGCACCTTACGACCAAACCGTGCTCTACGATCTGATCGTCAGCAATATCAACAGCCACACCATCCACGACGGATACGCAGGGCTGTTCTTCGACGCCGACGTGTACAATCGCACCATTGATCTTCCTCCGAACGGATATCGCGATGATGCAGCGGGCTCGCTGAAGGATCAGCGAATCGCGTACATTATCGACAACGACGGAGATCCCGTTGACAACGCGTTCGATGCACCCACTTGTGTGCCGCGAGCATTTGCGGTGAAAATACTCCGCACGTCGGTCCCATTCGCCGACACTAACTTCAATTGGTGGATCAGCAACGGCAACCCTACCTGTGATTTTGGACCGAGGCAGAAGGCGGACAGCTTCGATTTTGGCACCGGTGGCATCGGAACTCCGGTCGGCGACAGAAACAAGTATCACATTCTGAGCTATCCGGAATGGGATTACGATGAAGTACTCATCAGCACAATAGATTCGACTGATCCGGTATGGCGTTATCCGATACCCACTGGACCAACGCCGTACGGCTGTGACAGCGATGTCCGGATGCTCATATCGGTGGGCCCGTTCGAGCTGCCGCCGGATTCGAGTATCGTACTACAATTCGCAACGTTCACCGGCAGTTCCATCCACCATATACCGGACAATCTCGATAATCTCGCCGTCGATCCGAATCTGTACCTGGCTAATCTGAATCTCGATCAGCTTATCGATAACGCCGCTCGCTCCGACACGCTGACGGAATCGTTGCTGATCCCCACGACACCGGTCTCCGGGCTGACGGTTGCATACCGTGACCGTGATTCGGTAGTTCTGACCTGGGACCCGTGGCCGTTTGGCAGCGAAGTAACGGGGTACAATATCTATGTAGCTGAGGTACCGGACTCTGCCTTGCCGTATCCGGGCATAGTGCCGCCCTGGTACATGCCAGGTGATTATCACGTTCATGCGAGAGTAGGACGCGTTTCTCGATACAGGATCAGGGGACTCGACCCCGACAGGTTCTACGCGCTGAATATCTCGACCCGGGTTGCATGCAAGTCAGGGGAGTTGGGAGCACCGGTTTTCGTGCCGCGACCGGACGACCGCCCGGCGGCACCCACCGTTACTTGCTCGACACTTATCGATGGCGACCTGTTCGTCGCCTACGGCGAGCCGTTCACGTTGGAATTCAGTCCGACTGCCGGTACCGAGGCGATGGAGTATCATGTGTACAGGTTCGAGTCGACGGCGCAGGCGTCGTCACGGCGACTGCCTTACTACAGTTGCAGCGGACTGGATTCGCTGATACCGCTTCGGGACTCGTTTCTCGTTGACGGGCAGGCGGTCTATTATTACGCGATGGTGCCGTATGCGGTGGTTTCGGCAGATGTGGCTCGGTTTACGGACACGGCAATGGGGGAAGGGATGATGTACGTTCTATCCGCGGTCGATTCAGCTGGTATCGAGTCGAATTTCTCTGCCCCTATAGTGACCTGTATTCCTGAATCACGAACCAGGGACATTCTCGTAGTGACGAAGTCTGTGCCCAGCCCGGCGGTCATGCAGGTTGCTGTCGATACCATCCGGCAGTTTTATCAGTCGATCCTTCAGGGCTATGACTTTGACTTCTACTTTCTCTACGACACCACTGTGTCTACCTCCTGCCCCTCGCGGGACCCCAACTGTCTCGATTGGCGCGATCTGTCTCGATATAGACTCGTGATAATCGACGATGGCATGAAAGATGCCATCCTGTCACCGCACTGGTCGGTATCCTGGCAGGCGTTTCAGAGATACTCGCGAACCGGAGGCACTCTCGCCTATTTCGGTGGCTTCAGTCCGTTTCGGCGTTTGGAGTCAGCTCCGATCGACGGCTTTGTGAACCTCGGCTGGGAAGAGGATCTCGTCGAGTCCGTTTTCGGTGTCGATTCAGTAATGGGTGTCCCCTACTACTACTACTGGTTCAACAATCTGTCGCTTGCCACCGATTCGCTGCTCGGCTTCAATTGGGCGGAGCCGTTAACCACTGGAATCCCTGCAAGCTACTACGACACCACGCGATACCCATTCCTGGCCACTTTTCAGCAATTTTGGCCGCGAACTTCGGCGCCGGCAGTCGCGGTTTTTAAGCCGGTATCCGGCGCCGAGCCGATCCATGTGTATCGCTCGCTCTATCCGCCGTCGTCTTTGTACGAATCGGAGACAGTCGGACTCAGGTTTAAGCCGATTGCGATCAGTGAGAATACCACCTACACCTTCGGTTTTCACCTCTGGTACATGCAGCCGGACCAGGCGAGAGATTTGATTCACTGGATTCTTCCCCCCACTCCAACCGACTTGGCGGATGAAGAAGGAACCCTGCCCGAGCGATTCTTGCTCGCCCAGAACTATCCCAACCCGTTCAACCCGACGACCACAATTTCATATTCGCTGTCGCGGAAATCTCACGTCACGCTTGAAATATTCAACATCCTCGGTCAGCGGGTGCGGACATTGTTGAATGAAGAAAAACCTTCAGGCACGTACCGGATCGAATGGGGTGGTGACGATGATGCCAGGCACAAAGTGTCAACGGGTATTTATTTGTATCGCTTGAAGACGGACCAGGAGACGATCTCGAAGAAAATGCTCTTGCTCAAATGAGCAACGGTCGTTGAAGAGCGTCCATCCGACATAGGTGGGACGATCAGAAGATCAACTCCCCCTTCAGCGGACAGTGGGCGACAAAAAGTAGCAACTTGCGGTCCTTGTCTTTCCCACTCACACGCAGCACCTGAACCAGAGCGTGGGTTTCATCTGCCGTTTTCAACAACAGCCAGTGGCCCGGCCTAATGGCTGCTTTGTCGTTGGTTGGCGTTGCATTCAGCGCCACCACGCTTTCGCGCAACTGCTGCCAGGTCCCCATCACGGACAGTACCGCGAATTTGGTTTCACGGAGGAATCCCCCCAGGCGGACTGGCGAAGCCAGGTAATCTTTCCTGTCGTTCGTGAAAAAATAGAGGTCGTTGTCCGGAGAATCGGCTCTCACGGCTTTCCCCTGAGACAAAGAGAAGCCATCGTTGTCACCCGAGAAACGGACCGGCATCTCGATCTCGCCACGGAATCCGCATACCGCTGTGACTTCGTTCGAGGGGGCCGACATGCGGCCATCGGGATACAGCACGCGCACGCTGACATAGTACTTCACGCCGTTGTCAAGTGGCTCGGCTTCGAATGTCACCATGCTGTCATCTGGATTGGTGTCGCCGGGATAGGGAGTGACATTGAATGGCCTGATACTGTCCAACGGTGCACCTTCGAGTGAGAACGGTGATATATACACGTTGTAGCCGGAGATCATCCCCAGTCCGTGAGTCCGCCAGGCGACAGTCATCTTGCCGTACGCCACATCGACATGCAAGTCGTATGGGAGCATCCGTGGTAGCGGGCTTGGCTCCATGTTGAGGGGCGTAAGAACCGTTTTCGGCTTGGGGCCGCATCCGGTATCGAGAAGCAGAAGTGCGAGGAGGACGGCGAATAACGATACACAGGTGTATTTGCAGATCATAGAGTTCCTCTCGATCAGTGTCAGAAGCGCGGCGGAGCGGTAAGCTGACGCGGGCTGAACTGCTGGTAAATGCGGCGGAGGTTTGATTCGTTGGGGCGATTGAAGGTCACAGCCAGCTCGTAGAAATGATCGGCCCGCGTCTGGTACTCGGGCGCGTTTGTCTGGGCGGCGAGCCATTTGTAGTACACCGCGGCGAGCAGACATATGGTGAAGTCAGTCGGATAATACGTGGAGAGCGTATCGACCATAGGCTGACAAGCCCGTAGGTTTGAGGTCGCCAGGAGATAGTGCTTTTCAAGCAAGGCCGCCTTGTTTCGCGGATGGTTCATCAAAAAACGATCGAACGATACCAGCGCGCTGTCCGGCCTCTTCTTATACAACCAATCGACACCTCGTTCGAACTCCGTTTCGACGTAGTTCAAGGCCGATGGATTGCCGAAGAGATTCTCCACCCGCACCAGCGACATGAGGTTGTCGCGAAGCCAGAAATTCTCGATCAGGCGCCCTTTGGCCAGCTCAGGAGACTTTCTCGCGAGCATTTGCCAATCGGTTGCGGTGACGGCCAGATGCGTGACAGGGTACTGCGATAACAGGGCGCGAGTGTCCTGCATGTCGGGTGTAAGGAAAAAGGGAAAGGCCCGAATGTGACTATTGAGTGTGACGGCCGGACCGTACTGGCCGCTGACAACAGCATCCTCGCCCACGATCTCGTGAATCGTCGCATTCGCCTCGGCGATACCGTAGGTTCGATTGGACCACCATTGTTGCACAAGACGGGCGTCGGAGAACACTGACAAGACCAGCGCCGCTGCGATTGTCACTCCGGCAATCCAAGGACCGATGGTCACGGTCCGTCTCCAGAAGAGCGCATATGCTGCCAACGAGAGAAGCAGGGCCGCCGGTAGTGCGTACCACACCAGGCGATAATACTCTGCGGCGTCACCGGTTCTGACCATAAAGAGAACAAGCACGTGGGTAGACGCATACCAAAAGGTCATGAGCAAGAGAAGGAAGCGCCACCAGGCAAGCCGTTTGACCGATCCGATTTTCGTATGTGCCAGATTGGCAAGAAATTCTGCGGCCAGGAGTGACATAGGAACAGCGAGAACGAAAAGATAACGCAGCGGTCGGTAGTTGAATGGCGACAGCACGATGATAGTAGTCGTCAGCCAGCCGAGCATGAATATCGAAGATCTGTCGGGCGGTTGCTCTCTTGAGCTGGAAAGTAGCCGGGAAATCACCGCAAGAAAGGCAAGCCCGCTGATCACCGGCGTCAGACGATGAAGGTCCTTCCTTGCGAACGACATCAGGTTTTCGAAAAACCCAAGCGGCAAACTGAATCCATGCGGTGAGCCGTGTTCTCCGGCCCCGTGTTCCCAAAGAAACGACAGGACCCCTTGCTCGCGATAGAAGGCTACAACAAACAGGAGCGACACCAACAGCGTTGGACCAAACAGCCAAAGAGTACTTCTGAGTCTCTCCCTCTTCTCGGTAACGAGCAGGTACCAGAGCGGGCCGGCGATCAGCAGCAGGCCGAACAGCTTGCCGAGGAATGCACACAGGGCTACTAAGATGCCGACCAGTAGTTTGCCCCAGCGTGCATCGAACCACCGTGTGTAGACCCAGAACGCGAGGGCAGCCAGGAATAACAGGCCGTTCTCGGTGAACGGTTGTCGTCCGTACACCGACACGAGATAGCTGGTACACAGAAAGAACGCTGTAAAGAGTACCGTTTCCGGCCGTTTCACTCTCGACAGAGCGACGATGAAAATCATTAACGCCAGTATATTCAGGATTACCCCGGCCAGATCGGACACCGCACGCGAGACACCATGCGCCTGGAACAGCAAGTAGCTGAGTCCGGACACTAATGACACTTTGAATGCGGTCCAATGGTGATAGCCAAAGGGATTCCAGGTGCCAAAGAGCGCGGCATTCCGAGCATGGAGAGTGAGATAGGCGCCATCGGTGGTGAGGTCCTGGCTGCCGTCGGCAAAATAGGCCGGTGGGTCGGCGCGAAGGTCATAGAGGCGGAGGAATGTGGCAACAGCAAAGAGCGCCAACAGCAACAACGCAAAGCGCGTTTTACTCACAGGCAAAACTCCGATGAACAAAACGCGCCAACATCGGTCATCAGTTCTCAGGTCAAGACGGTGTCAGTCGATCTTCCGCTCCGGCGGACCATCGTATGTGAACGGCATCGGGCCGAGTTTGCGCATCGGTTTCTCGCGAGTCAGCTCTTCATAGGCATGGGCCAGCAGACCGGGTGTGCGAGAGATGATGAAGAACCCCTTGCCCAGCCGCCAGTCGAACCCCATGTCCGAAATGACCGCCGCGATGGCGCCATCGACATTGATCGGAAGCGCCTTGCCGAGTTTCGTGGCCAGCGTTTTTTCCAGAGCTTTGCACAAGTCGATATGTCGTCCACTGTAGCCGTGTCGCGCCGCGATTTCGAACAGTTTGCCCGTACGAGGATCGACATTGTGCAATCGATGGCCGAAGCCGGGCATCCGCTTTTTGGATTGCTCGAGCCAGTCGACTATTTGCGATGCAAGTGTCTCGACTGAGGCGTCTTTCTTTGACCATTCTTGCAGAATTTTCGCAGATTGCTCGATCGCGCCGCCGTGCGTGTCACCAATGACCAGCACACCACCGGCGATAGCGGCATTAAGCGAGTTACCACCGGAGAGAACGGTTCGGGTGCCGAGCACCGATGGCGGCGATGCACCGTGGTCGATAGAGGAAACCAGTATGGCGTTCATCAAAGCCGCCTCAGCTTTGGTCGGCAGTTCCCCTTTCAGAATCAGATATACGGTTTCGGCGTACGATAGATGCTCCATGATGTCGGCGATATCATAACCGCGCACGCGAATCTTGCCGGGACCGATATCGGTGATGGCTGTTTTCCACTCAACGTCTGACATAGACAAACCTTCCCGTTCATGTCTCTAATTGGCAGCGGCCGTGTCTGGCGGCGTGTTCTGCCGTGCAAAATCAACCCACACCGTTTGCAGCGAATCAACCGGTATGTAAAACAACTGCTCGACCATCTGATCGAACGGTTTGTCGGACTCCCACATCGTTTTCAAGCGCGCGGCTCCGTAGTAAGCCAGAATATAAGCTACGAACGAGGCCGCTTCGCCGGACTGTAACCGCTCGGTGTCGCTGTTGACGGCTGTGTCGCCGACCAGTTTCGCAAGCGGGATAAGAGAACTGTCGTCAACGTATCCCGTGGTGGTCTTGTGGTAGTTTTGACCGGAGAAATCAAACAGCGAGCGAATGCCGTGTTTGAGGAACGGAAACGCGGGCTCACGTTTTTCCCAGTACGGCAGGAGCCAGTCGACCAGTGTCGGGCCCAGGAAGCTGGGGAGCCAGAAGTAAATGACATGATCTTTCACGAAAGGGTATTCCTGACCGGTCATATCGCGCCCCTGTCCGTAGCCGGTGTAATAGAAGATAACGATAGTGTCTTTAGGGGGATCCATTCCCAGGAGCGAGCAGATTTTCGTCGTCGCCGTTACGTAATTGGTCGCAATTTCGGGGAATTGACTTTCGAACACATGGTCCGGCGGATAGTAAATCTTGACGTTTTGTAACGTGTATGTTTTCCAGTCAGCATAACTGGGATCATTGAAGACAGATGTCTCGTCCTTTCCCTTGCCGCAACCAACGCCAATAACGACAGCTAAGGTCATCAGAAGTGCGGAAGCCACTAATACCAGACCGAGCCGCTTGCGGTTACCCAACGACAACGCGACGGAGAATCGGACCAAGCCAAATCCTATTTTCTTATAACTCAATAACATATAAGAGCATAATGAGCCGGTGGCAGGCTGTCAACCAGATTCAAATCGTTAATTTTTTCACAATACGGCTTGACTTCACGGACCGGGATGGCGATATTTCCAATGGAGAGAATTAGGACGATATTTGTTCTAATTCGACACTGACATGTTGACCAGTGCTGAGGCTACAGGGACCGACATCGCAGACCTCGGAGAGTCTATGACTGATAATGAGATAACATTCCCGGGTCCAGTTTTCAGCAAGCACGTCATTATCATTGTTGGAGGGTACGGGAGCGGCAAATCGGAGATTTCAGTCAACCTCGCCCGACTTTTGACGAAGACCGGTTCTGGTCCTATCGCAATCGCGGATCTGGATATAGTTAATCCGTATTTTCGATCACGGGAGGCCGCCGCCGAGCTTGAGGCATTCGGGGTCAAGTGCCTGATTCCGGCCGGCGAACAAGTTCATTCGGAACTCCCCATTATCATTCCAGAGATTCGCGCGGCTATCGAAGCGAAGACCGGCACACTGATACTTGACGTTGGTGGTGACGATGTCGGCGCGCGGGTGCTGAGCTCGCTGGCTGATGCGTTCACACGGGGAGAGTACGAGCTTCTGCTGGTACTCAATGAGCGACGCCCGTTCACCGCTGATGTAACCGGCGCGCTGAAGATGATGGCCGATATCGAAACGGCCTGTCGGCTGCAGTTCAGCGGCATCATATCGAACACTCACCTGATGGATGACACTACTGCCGAGACAGTAATGGCGGGGCTACGGCTCGCCCAAAGAGTGAGTGATCAAACCGGTTTGCCGGTTCGATTCCTGAGTGTAACGAAGGAATTGGCTTCTCTATTGAGTGGTTCCGAACTTCAAGTCCCAGTGCTGCTGCTGGACCGCGCACTGACTAAACCCTGGGAGCGGAAAGGGTCCACCTGGACCGATCCAAAACTGAGGATAGATCGCCGATGCCAGGGGTTGTAATAGACAAGAATCATTGCAAGGGGTGCGAGCTCTGCGTGAAAGCATGTCCGCAGAAGATCCTCTCGATGTCCAAGGAAATCACGCTGCGCGGGTATTTCTATGCGCAGATGCATGACCCCTCGCGCTGTATCGGGTGTCGCCTCTGCGCGATTACCTGTCCGGATGCGGCGATTACCGTGCATCACAACGGGCAGATGTACGTGCTGTACGATTATTGAGAGGGGGACGGACGGTTGATATGGCCAAGATTCTGATGAAAGGAAACGAAGCAATCGCCGAGGCCGCGTTGCGCGCCGGAGCGAACAATTACTTTTGCTACCCGATTACCCCTCAAACCGAGGTCGCCGAGTATCTGTCCAAGAGGATGCCTGAAGTTGGCGGCGTGTTCCTTCAGGCAGAGAGTGAAGTGGCAGTCGGCAACATGTTGTACGGCGCTTCAGCCACCGGGAAACGGGTCTTCTCTACCTCATCGAGTCCCGGCATCAGTCTGATGCAGGAGGCAATCTCGTATATCGCAGGCGCGCAATTGCCGGTGGTGTTGATAAATATCATGCGGGGCGGGCCCGGACTGGGTGGCATTCTTCCGGCACAATCCGATTATTTCCAGGCTACCAAAGGGGGGGGGCACGGTGACTACCGAGTATTGGTGCTGGCGCCATCGACCATCCAGGAAGCAGTCGATCTGACCATGCTGGCGTTTCATCTGGCGGACAAGTACCGGAATCCGGTCATGTTGATAGGGGACGGGATGATTGGCCAGATGATGGAACCGGTCGAGTTTCCCGAAACGTACAAGGAATCACCGCTTCCGGAAAAGACCTGGGCGGCGACCGGCGCCAAGGGCAGGCGGCCGTTGATTATCAAATCACTCTTCCTTGATCCGGTCGCACTCGAGAACAACAATATCCAGTTGTTCAAGAAATATGAGCAGATGAAGTCCGAGGAAGTGCGATACGAATTATACAAGGTCAAACCGGACAACCAAATTCTGATTGTGTCGTACGGTACCATGGCCCGCATTTGCCAGACGGCGATTGACGAGCTCGAAGGGGATGGCGTTTCGGTTGGACTGTTCCGTCCCATCTCACTTTTCCCGTATCCGGAGAAAGAGTTGAAGGCGGAGGTTGACCGCGCCAATATCAAAACGGTGCTGACGATCGAGATGAGCATGGGACAGATGCTCGAAGATGTCGAAAAGGCGGTGTGCGGAGCCAAGCCGGTGAAGTTCTTCGGCCGCACCGGCGGCATTGTGCCATCGCCGGAAGAAGTTAAAGAGCAGATTCTCAGACTGGTGACCACTGCAAGCGGCAAAGGGTTGCCCACAAGAAGGGGCGGTGAAACGTGGATAAGCTGAAGACGACATTCGAGCGCCCGGAGTCACTGCAGGATGTGGTCACCCATTACTGTCCCGGCTGCACGCACGGAGTGATACACCGGCTGGTCGCGGAATCGCTTGACGAGCTTGGATTGCGTGAGCGTACGGTGGGCGTGGCGCCGGTGGGCTGCTCGGTGCTGGCGTACAATTACTTCAATACGGACTTCCTGGAATCGCCGCACGGACGTGCTCCCGCGCTGGCCACCGGCTTCAAACGTCTGCGACCGGACATGATCGTATTCACATATCAGGGGGACGGGGACCTGGCTTCGATCGGCATGGCGGAAATTGTGCACGCGGCCAATAGGGGTGAAAAATTTACTACCATATTCGTGAACAACGCGATATATGGAATGACCGGCGGCCAGATGGCCCCTACGACAATGCCCGGGCAGATTACGACCACCTGCCCGTTCGGACGGGATGTGGCACAGACAGGTATGCCAATACGCATGTGCGAACTGCTTTCGAGCCTGATGACACCATTGTATCTCGAACGAGTGGCTGTGCACTCCCCCATGCATATCATACAAGCCAAGAAAGCGATCAAGCGGGCGTTTCAATATCAGGCAGAGGGGCGGTGCTTCTCGCTAGTCGAAGTACTCTCCACCTGTCCGACCAACTGGGGGCTGACACCGTCAAGCGCGACCGAATGGGTGAAACAGAATCTGGAGCCGTACTACCCGATTAAACGCTTCAAGACGCCCGACAACTCGGGGGCCGACTGATGCGGCAGTACGAGGTCACTTTGGCCGGATTCGGCGGTCAAGGGATTATGGTCGCCGGGCAGCTTCTCGCCTACGCCGGTATCAAGGAGGGCAAGAACGTGGTCTGGATACCATCGTACGGCCCGGAGATGCGCGGCGGCACGGCCTATTGCACGGTTGTCATTTCCGACAAGCGGATCGGCTCACCGATTATCAATACGCCACAGGCAGTGTGCGTGTTTAACCGGCCATCGTTTGACAAGTTTGTGCCGAGGGTGAAACCGGGCGGGCTGATAATCGTGAACTCCTCCCTCATCAATGTGAAAAGCGACCGGACCGACCTCCAGCAGGTGTACATTCCGGCGAGCCAGATGGCAATCGATGCCGGCAACGGCAAGGCGACCAATATCACGGTCCTCGGAGCGTTCATCGGTGCAACCGGACTGGTTTCGTACGAGACCGTGAAGAAAGTGATTCACGAAAAGCTGGGTGGGAAAAAGACGATCCTCGAGGTGAACCTTACCGTGTTGGAGCAAGGATACAAGTTCGCACAAGAGTCGCTCGGAGTAAAGGCTCGGGCATGAATCACGATCTGAGCAAACTCCCGGAGATTTTCGGCCGCCATCCGCAGAGCGCCGAGTCGCTGATCATGGTGCTTCAGGATATCCAGAAAGAATTTCGGTACCTGCCATGTGAAGCGCTAGTTGCGACGGCGAAGCAGCTCGATGTGTCTCTCAGCAAAGTGTTCTCGGTAGCGACGTTTTATAACGCATTCAGTCTGAATCCCAAGGGGAAGAACGTAGTGCGGATTTGTGTCGGCACGGCTTGTCATATCCGGGGCGCCAAGCTGATTCAGGACCAGATTGAGAACGCCCTCAAGCTCAAAGCCGGGCAAACCAGCGAGGATGGCGAGTTCTCGATTGAGGTAGTGGCCTGTGTCGGCGCCTGCGCCATGGCGCCGGTTGTCATTGTAAACGAAAAGTATCACGGAGGGGTCAATGTCTCCGGCGCCAAACGACTTGTGAAGGTGGACAAGCGTGCGAATTGAGTCGCCCAAAGAGCTGACGCGCCTTCAAAAGGAGTACACGCAAAAGCAGGCTGCGTATCCGCACAAGGTGATTGTCTGTTGCGGCACCGGCTGTCTGGCCAACGGCGCGCGGAAGATTGTTGATGCATTCGAAAAGATTCTAAGCGAACGCAAGGTGAAGGACTTTTCGGTCGAGGCGGTAAAGGAAACCGGCTGCCATGGGTTCTGCGAGCAGGGGCCGCTGGTGGTGATTGAACCGGAAGGAATATTCTACACGCGAGTCAAGGCCAAGGATGTGCCGGCGATAGTTGAGAAGTCGATTGAGGGGCGGGAGATTATCGACAGCCTGTTGTATGCCGATCCCACTAACGGCCACAAGATAGAACACTATCCCGATGTCAAATTCTTCTCTCATCAGAAACGGATTGCGCTGCGGAATCTGGGGAAGATTGCCGCCAACAGCATTTACGAATATATCGCGGTTGACGGCTATCAGGCGCTGGCGAAAGTTCTACTGCAAATGACACCGGACCAGGTGATAGATCAGATCTCGAAATCAGAGTTGCGCGGACGCGGCGGCGGCGGATTCCCGGCCGGCAAAAAGTGGCGCACGTGCCGTGACGTGAAGTCGGACGTGCACTATGTCATCTGCAATGGCGACGAAGGGGACCCGGGCGCATTTATGGACCGGAGCATCATGGAGGGGGACCCGCACGCGGTGCTGGAAGGGATGATGATTGCGGCGTTCGCGGTCGGGGCCCGACAGGGGTATATATATGTGCGCGAAGAATACCCGCTGGCGGTGATTCACTTGCAGAAAGCGATCAGTGACTGCCGCGAGGTGGGGCTGCTCGGGGCGAATATCCTTGGAACTGATTTTACATTCGATGTCAGGATTGCCCGTGGTGCGGGCGCGTTCGTATGCGGGGAATCATCGGCACTGATGAAATCGGTGGCAGGTGAAGTGGGCGAGCCGCGCGCCAAGTATGTTCGCTCGGTGGTCAAGGGGCTGTATGACCAGCCTACCGTGCTTAACAACGTTGAAACGTATGCCAATGTCCCCCTGATAATCCGCCACGGCGCAGACTGGTTTCGCAAAATTGGCTCCCCCAAAAACACCGGCACCAAAGTTTTCTCCCTTGTCGGGAAAGTGCGCAACACCGGCCTGATCGAAGTGGAAATGGGGACAACTCTCCGCGAGATTATATTCGATATCGGAGGCGGAATTATCGATGGCCGACCGTTCAAGGCGGTGCAAACCGGCGGGCCATCGGGAGGGTGTTTACCCTCATCCAAACTTGATCTGCCGGTTGATTTCGATTCGCTGACCGCGGTCGGCTCGATGATGGGGTCCGGCGGTATGATTGTCATGGACGACAAGACCTGCATGGTGGATGTCGCCCGATATTTCCTCCATTTCCTTGTTGCCGAATCATGCGGCAAATGCACGCCGTGCCGCGAGGGGTTGTATCAACTGCACGCACTTACCGAGAAGGTCTGCAACGGCGAAGGGACAGAGGCGGACCTGGAAAAGATGGAGCAACTCTCCAAGATGGTGGTGGTGGGTTCGCTATGCGGGCTGGGCAAGTCGGGGCCGAACCCGCTTATGTCGACAATCCAGTATTTCCGCGATGAATACCTCGCGCATATTCGAGACAAACGTTGTCCGGCGGGGGTCTGCCGCGCGCTGATCAAGTACGAAGTTATCGAAGACAAATGCACCGGCTGTGTCGCCTGTATTACCGCCTGCGCCTACAATGCGATCACGGGCGAAAAGAAAAAGCCGCACTTCATCCACCAGGACAAGTGCGAGAAATGCGGCGCCTGCGTGGCGGTCTGCAAACATGACGCGATTCTGGTTTCGTAGGATGACACTATGGTCACGGTGACGATAAACGGCAAATTAGTGAAGGCGACCGACGGCGAAATGCTTCTGACGTTGCTTCGCCGCGAGAAGATCGATATCCCGGCGCTCTGCCAGCACGACGCGGTGGAGCCGTATGGTGCGTGCCGGTTGTGCATGGTAGAGATCACCAAACCGGAATGGAAAGGCTGGAGCGACTATGTCACCTCCTGCCTCTACCCTGTCGCCGACGGCTTGATCGTGCATACCCACTCCCCCATTGTGATCGAACTGCGCAAGACGATTCTGGATTTGATGCTGGCGCGCAACCCGCAGACGCCGCTCGTGCAAAAGCTGGCCGCCGATTATGGCGTGATGAAGACCAGCTATCAGGAAGTACCGGAGCCGAATGATTGCATCCTGTGCGGTCTCTGTACGCGTATCTGTGACACGATGGGGTTCAAGGCGATTTCGGCGGTCAACCGGGGTCATGGCAAAGAGATCGCCCCGCCGCTCAAGCAGGCCCCGCCCGACTGCGTGGGGTGTCTGGCGTGCGCGCTGAACTGCCCGACGAAGTATATCAAGTTCACCGACAACGGCACGACGCGTGTGATCTGGGAGAAGTCGTTCCAATTGATCAAAGACGCCAAAACCGGCCAGCCGACAATCACACGCGAATTCGCCGATTATCTGATCGCACATCGGAATATCCAGGCTGACTATTTCGATATCAATGATGAGTCACATCGCAAAGAGACGGCGCTCAACATGGGCAAGATCGCACAGTGGCAGCGGGAGGAACAGTCGTGAACTACCGCTTTATCGTGACGCCGGTCCTTTGCACTGGTTGCCGAACCTGCGAGCTTGCCTGTTCATTTACGCACGCGATAGATGGCAAGCCCGGCCGAAGCCGCATCTATCCGCTCGCGGCAGGATTCAAGGATCTGTACGTGCCGGTGGTCTGTTTCCAGTGCGAAGACCCGGCCTGTGTCAAGTCATGCCTCGTGAACGCGATCTCACTTGACGAAGCGACCGGCGCTTACGAGATCAATCACGACAAGTGCGTGAAATGCATGGCGTGTATCGCGGCCTGTCCGTTTGGTTGTTCGCTGTTCGACAAGCAGCATGATTTAGTGATCAAGTGCGATCTGTGCGGTGGCGACCCCGCCTGCGCCCACTTCTGCCCCACCAAAGCGCTGACCTGGACAGAAATCCCGGCAGCGAAGGTGAAGGTGGCGGGGTAAAGGGCTTGATGGGTACCGCACAGCTTGCTGTGCGATAGCTTCGATCCGAATACATACCGTCAGTGACTTTGCATGACAGTCCCACAGCAAGCTGTGGGGCACCCGCGCTTACTGGACGATGTAAAGTGCATCGAACGGTCTAAGCTCTCTGCTCTCGCGACGACGCTGTTCCTCGCGGCCTAACCCTAACCGGTACGAACTTCACTTCGACTCGCTGATCGAAGGCAGCAGCGATCCGCTGAAGCATGTTGAGGGAGTGACCGGGATAGTCGGCGCTTTCCAAACGGGAAATGACCGATGGGGTGGTCCTCACCATCCGGGCAAGCTGACTTTGGGTGAGTCCATGCTTCGCGCGAAGCTGGTAGATATCCCGGGCAATTTTGGCGTTCACCCGTTCCCGCTCCAGTGAGGCCTGGCGCTTCGGATTATCCTTATAGTAGCGGTTATGTAGAATCTGAACCGCGTCGGTCTTTCTTTTCTTCATCGTCATGACTCCTTATACGTGTGGTGATGCGGCAATTGTCGGTAATTGGTCCGGCGACGAATCGCCAGCTTCATTTCAGTGTCCGGTACTTTCGCCTGCTGCTTTGAAAACCCGTGTGACAACACCACCAACTGCCGCCCGTGGAAAAAGTAAAGTACCCTGTAGTTGACAGCCTGTGCTTTCACGCGCAGCTCGTAAATGTCATCACTCAAGTAATCGGCCTCCGGCCGTCGAAGTTCATGACCAAGCTCCCTGAGCCGTTCGAGTCGGACAGTGATCTTGTCTTGAGCCTTCTCCGTCAGTCTTTCAAACCACTCCAGGAATGGTGTTTTACCGTTGGCCTCACAGTAGAAAACTATTTGTGTTCTCGGCATCTATAACCCCAATCTTCAGAAGAAAGTTCGCAATTTTGCGAAGTTTGTCAAGAGAACTGTTGTCGGGCAGTATCCACTCCGGCGGCATTTTAGTCAACAGGCGTCAACTTCGTCATCACGAGTCGAGAGCCGCATGGCCACTTTCCCCTTGACTTTTTCTCCAACGGCAAGCTGATTAACAAGTTAGCGGAATCGCGGGGGTGGCCGGCGGAAACCGTCACTCAGGGAAACTTGCCTCTCGCATCCCGCGTACTGAAAACTAACCCCTTGCTGGAGGCGGATGCTATGAAACTGAGCGACCGGGTTCAGGACGGAGTCGTGGTGCTCGAACCCAAAGGAAAAATCATGGGGGGACCCGACGCCAGCCTGCTGCACGATAAACTGTATGACTATATCAAGCAGAACAAAAAGAAAGTGGTGGTGGACCTGGCCCAGGTGGACTGGATGAACTCCACCGGCCTCGGCATCCTGATCTCCGGGTACACGACCCTTCGCAACAACGACGGCATGCTGAAGCTGGCCAACGTGACCGACAAGATTCAGTCGCTTTTGACCATCACCAAGCTCATCAGCGTGTTTGATGCATACGATTCGGTTGACGACGCTATCAGCGCGTTCAAGTAACCGATGCGCCGAAACTGAGAATAATGCACTGGACATAACAGGTAGGCGCGGCAGCGTCTGCCTGTTTTTTTTGGAGTCAACAACAGCATGGGCAAACCAATCATCTCCGGGGATTCGATCATCGTCCCCTCCAGCCTGGAACACCTGGCCGATGTTGATCTGTTCATCGAGGGGACGCTTCGCGGCTACGGCGTGGGGGAATCGCTGATCGCCGATATCGCAATCTCAGTCTCCGAACTGGTCAACAACGCGATTCTCCACGGCAACAAGGCCTCGCCCGAGAAAACGGTTTCTGTCCGGATCGGGCTGGCCGATCACAAGGTGCGGATTGCCGTAGCCGACCAGGGGAACGGTTTTAATCCCGACACTATCGCCAACCCCATTGATGAGGCAAATCTGCTCAAAGAGGTCGGGCGCGGCATATTCATTGTCCGTTCGCTGATGGACTCGGTCGATATCGAGGCCACCTCGCACGGCACGACCATCACCATAACGAAAGCCATCTGACATACCGTATGGCTCACTCGTCTGCACTCCATGGATACTGAACTGATCACAACCTTGGTGTCGCTTCTGGCCGGCGGACTTCTGCTCTACCTGGCCATCACCATCACCCGCGACAATTTCGAGAACCGGCTCAACCGGGTGACCGGCTCGATGTTGTTTTTCGCGGGGCTGGCGCCGTTGTTTCTGGCGCTCGGTTCAATCGTTCAGCAGCCGGAGGCAGGCGTCACGACTTTGCCCGATTCGCCGCTTTATCAACTGCACACGATCTGGGAGCTGTTCTTCCCCACCCTTCTGCTATTTGCCATGCTGTTTCCGGTGGACAGGCTGCGGGAGTTCAAGCAAAGCCGCCTTCGGACACTCGTCTTCGTGCCGCAGATCATGCACCTGATCATCATGCTGTTTTTCGGCAACATCAACCGCATGCTGGCGATGGTGGAACTGGATCCGAGCCGCGAGGGGTTCACGACCATCGTCCTCAAGCCGTTCTCGTATTTGTTCACCGGCGTTCTGCTGCTGATCGGGTTTATCCGCTCGTACGAGCAAGTGATTTTTGATGTCGTCAATCTTCTGTATGTGGGGATAGCGGTATACTTTCTGGAGACCGGCAGCCGATATCTGCGAGAGCCTCGCCTGCTTAATCAGACCAGAACGGTCCTCTGGGGGACACGCCTAGCTCTTGGCCTGTATTCGGCTGCGGTGGTGATGGTGCACCTGTTTTCTAAGGAGATTGCGCCACAATATATCGCCGCGACGCAGCTGGGTTCGGTGGTGGCGGGGGTGGCGATATTCGGCTATGCAATTATCAGGCATCAGTTCCTCGATGTCCAGTTGGTGTTCCGCCAGTCGTTCATCTACACGATCGCCATGGCCATCCTGGTGGGTGGGTATGTGGTGATGGGAATGCAGGCGAAGGAGATGTTGACGCCGTTGTTCGGCGCTCGGGCCGAACTGGTCAGCTACGTATTCCTGATCTTCGTCCTCTTGCTGTTTCAGCCGATCTCGAGCTGGCTCGACAATTTGATCAGGTCGATGTTCATTCGCACGCGCACCGACTACCGCGCGATCATCGAGCGATTCTCGCGGCAGGTGATCTCCGTGTTCGATCCGCACCAGTTGCGACAAACGATCGAGGAAACGCTCAAAACGGCGCTGCTGGTAGAGAACGTATATTTCGTTCTCTACGACGACAGCGTGGGCGAATATACGCTTCTGCCGGACGAACTTTCGTCACATCGGGTCATAATCGACCGTGATGACCTGATGCTCCGCGGCATCAACCTGCTCGATGCCCCCACCCATTACAGCCTGCTGAACGAATACGAGGAGAGTTCGAAACTGGCCGAGCTGCTTAAGGAGCGGAAGGTAAAGTTGATCCTGACGATGAAGGACGCGCAACACTTGCTGGGATTCCTCGCTGTAACACAGAAGGCGGCCGGCTATCGCTATTCCGCGGAAGACTTCAACCTGCTGGGGGTGCTTTCAAATCAAATGGTCACCGCCCTGACCAACGCCCGGCTCTATGTGGAATCCCTCGAGCGGCTGCGATTGCAGGAAGAAGTCAACATGGCGCGGCAGATCCAGCTCGATCTGCTGCCGTCAAGCCCGCCGGACCTCCCCTGTTCCGTCATCTGTGCCAGCTCAATTCCCTCGCGCACGGTCGGAGGAGACTTCTATGATTTCGTGCCGACGCGCGACGGCAAGCGGATGGGGATTGTCATCGCCGACGCTTCCGGTAAAGGGATGCCTGCGGCGCTCATGATGGCCCAGATACAAGCAATGATACGGAGCGAAGTCTCCAACGGCACGCCGATCCCGACAATGATGAGCAATATGAACCAGCAGGTGACACACTCGACTTCGGCAGAGAAATATGTGACGTTGTTCTACGGCGAACTGGATAAGGAGACCGGGACGTTTGAATTCGCCAACGCCGGTCATAACTACCCGGTCCTGGTGCGGGAGAATGGCCAGATCGAACTGCTCGAAGCGGGCGGCCCGATCATTGGGGCGTTCAGTTTCGTTTCGTATACGAGCGCCTCGGTTCAGTTGCGCCCGAAAGACCTGCTCTTTTTCTTTACCGACGGACTATCCGAGGCGATGGATGCGCAAGGAACCGAATACGGCGAGGAGCGGATTCGCAAGTTTGTCTCCGAGCGACGCAACGAGGCGCCGAACGCGATCATGCAGATGATACTCGACGATGTGCGGACTCATGACCCAAGCCAGCCGCCACAGGATGACACGACCATCATCGCCCTCAAGATGCATGACCATCCCGGAGTCTTGCGATGAACCAGAAGCACGACCGGTTCGATTCCGAGAAACTGTTCGAACGGAAGAAGCACAATTGCGGCTTTCGATATTGCCCGCTCTGTAGCGGTACACTCGTCGAGGCGGTTATCGACGGCCATCATCGACTGAAATGCTCAAGTGACACCTGCGACTACGTGTTTTACCAAAATCCGGTACCGGCAGCCGGAGCGATCATCGTCAAAGATGATAGCATACTTCTGGTCAAGCGGGCGCACCCGCCGCGTATCGGCTGGTGGTGTATACCGGCCGGCTTCATGGAGTGGGACGAACACCCAACCCAGACTGCCGTACGGGAACTTGATGAAGAGACGGGACTGAAAGTCCGTTTGACCAGTTTCTTTGAGGTCTACAGCGGCAGCGACGACCCGCGTGCCAACGCCCTGTTGATTCTCTATCTGGCCGAAGTTGTCGGCGGCGAGATGCATGCCTCGGATGATGCACTGGAGGTCCGGTATTTTCCATTTGATGCGATACCATCAGACATTGCGTTCCAGGCGCATCGTCAGGCCCTGGCAGACTATGATGCACGGTTCCGGCGGAAGTTGTGAGGGCATAGCGTTATGGCAGCCAGTTTTCGCGGTCGGCTCTTCCGGCTATTCCTGATGTTCGCGTTGATACCCTCGGTCATACTGGCAACAGTTGGCGCGTATCTGATATTCTCTTCGCAGCGACCGGTCAGGCCATTGACCGACACCACTTCCTCTGACCTGGTTGCGTATTACAACCAACTCTTGTTCGAGCGGATCGAGCGCCAGTTGGACTTGTACGCGGCCACAGGCGGTGCCAGCTCGTTCGCGGTTGACTTCCTGTTTGTCGCCGAAGGGGACAGCGCCGAGCGGATCATAGGAACACAAGAACAACTGTCCCGAGAGAGCATTGATGAGATAGCCCGTGCCTCTCGCGACCGTGAGCGCGGTTTTGTCCTGACCGGCGGCCGGTTATTTCAATTCGCCAAACGGGCAATGCCGGAGAATCGCACCGTGTATGGCGTGCTCATCCACGACCCACGTCTGGCCGGGCTGTTGCAGTCAGCCGGGGTCGATGCCGCCAGCCGGTCATTGGAACGAGAGTTGCACACACCATATCTATATTTTCTGGCCGCCTTGGTGGCACTCTTGCTCATCGCAACTCTCGTGATCGCCTTCCTGCTTTCGGCGCGGCTGTCGCGGTCCGTGGCGCAGCCGCTTTCCGAGTTGAGCGAGGCCTCGATGAGGATCGCGGGCGGCGACTTCAAACAGTCAGTGCCGCTCGGGGGAACCGCCGAGATGCGTACGTTGATAGGCAATTTCAACACCATGGCGACAAAACTCGACCAGACAACCGCTATGCTCTCGCAGACGCAGCGAGTCGCCGCATGGCGACAGGTGGCACGGCGGTTCGCTCACGAACTGAAAAATCCGTTGCAGCCGATTCTGGTCTCTCTATACCGAATCGAGAAGCAGCTCATGGACACCGAGGCGTACGACAAGATCTATGAGCCACTCAAGGCGGCTGCCGATGAAGTGAAACATCTGACACTGCTGGCTGACCGATTCTCACAATTGGCCAAGCTACCGGAACCATCGATGCAGCAGGTCGACCTGAATGACCTGGCACATTCTGTAATCGAATTGTACCGGGAGAAGCTGGCTGCCTATCGTTTCACCGTATCGCTTCCGGACAGGCCGATCGTCATCGATACCGATGAAGGGTACGTTCGGGAGGCGCTCCACAATCTGTTTCAGAATGCGCTCGACGCCACGGATGAAGGAGGCCGAATTCATCTGGAGATCGCCGGAAGCGGCGATCACGTTCGGCTATCGGTGGCTGATAGCGGCATCGGGATGGACGATACAACGCTGGCGTCGGCACGTCTCCCCTATTTCACCACCAAGGACCATGGTAGCGGCCTCGGTCTGGCGATAGTCGAACGGGCGGTAACGGAACTGTCAGGTCAGATGGCGATTGAATCTGCCAGAGGACAGGGCACCCGCGTCACACTGACCATTCCGGTAAGGCGCTGAGCATGCCCTCGCGGATTCTCATCATTGACGACGAGCCGACAATCACCAGGGCTTTCTCTGCGTTGCTGCAAGATCATGGATATGAGACAGCCGCAGCCGGCTCGGTGGGCGAAGCGCTCGTTCTCGTTCGCCGTCGCCGTTTCGATCTGACGCTCCTCGATCTGCAATTGCCTGATCAGTCCGGGGTTGAATTCCTTCGCCGAACGCGCGAATTGACCCCATCGATGGTGACGGTGGTGGTCTCCGGTCAAGCTGACATACCCAAGGCCGTGGAAACAATCAAACTGGGCGCAGTAGATTTCCTCGAAAAACCGGTCTCGCCCGAACGATTGATCGCAACGGTTCGGACCGCACTGATGTTATCTGCGGCCAATCGCCAGCGCGAACAACTGGTGACTGACCTTGACGCACACAATCAGATTGTGGGAAGATCGTCGGCCATCCGTAAACTCCTTGAGGTGATCATGCAGGTTGCCCCTGCCGACACCGCGGTGCTCATCACAGGGGAGAACGGCACAGGGAAAGAACTGGTCGCATCACGACTGTATCTTGAGGGCAGCCGCCGGGACAAGCCGTTCATCAAGGTCAATTGTCCCGGCATTCCGGAGACGTTGTTCGAATCGGAGCTATTCGGCCACCTCAAAGGGGCGTTTACCGGTGCGGTGCGAGACTACCCCGGAAAATTCGTGCAGGCCGATGGCGGTACGTTGTTTTTGGATGAGATCGGCGACCTGCCGATGGCATCGCAGGCCAAGCTTCTCCGCGTACTGGAGACGGGCGAGGTGGAAACCTTGGGCGCCACGCAGACACGCGTGGTTGATGTCCGGGTTATCTGTGCCACGAATCGACCGCTTGAGAAGTTGATCGCAGAGGGCGCGTTCCGCCAGGACCTGTACTACCGAATATCCGTATTTTGTATCCCGGTCCCTTCGCTCGCGGAACGGCGTGACGACATTCCGCTCCTCATCGGCGGATTCCTGGCGCGATTCGATCCGGCGGGCAGTACCCGCCTTGCCCCCGAAGCGGTTGCGTATCTGACGACACTCGCTCTGCCCGGCAATGTGCGTCAACTCAAGAACATCATCGAGCGACTCTGCATACTCTGTCGCGGGCGGATGGTGTCCATCGACGATGTCGTTGCCCAGAGTGGGACACGGGCAACAACCCCCGTCCGCACACCTGAGGAAAGTTCGCTCGGAGATCGGATGGCTCTCTTCGAGCGGAACATGATCCAGGCAACACTGGAGTCTGTCGGCGGCAATATCTCGGAGGCGGCTCGTCTCTTGAAAGTTGATCGGGCGCAACTATCCCGCAAGGTCAGCGAATTTGGGCTCAAGGAAGCTTGATGAGTTTCTGTGCGAAGGTGTGTCGACTTGACACGCCCGTTCTTCCGACCATACCCTAACTCCTTATCCACACACAGCTTGACTTGCCGGCATAAAACTTGTTCTATCCTTGGCGAAAAACGGAGGATGTATGCGACGCATTTGGAGCCGACCCATTCTAATATCGTTCATGTGCTGTTTAGCGGTAGCAGTCGAGGCGGTCGAACCGCAGTACAAAGAGTATACGGCACCGGTTACGCGTGTTGTCTATTTTGAGATCTCGTTCGATGAGCGCTTTATCACTATCGGCGTCCCGCATGATACAACTTTCGCTTCCCTCTCTTTCGCTCGGCAGAATTTGAGGCTGTTTCAGGATAGTGTCGTTCTGTCAGCAGTTGCAACCGGTGACTATGCCACCTTTCGCCGCGAAGGCTTACTGGTCGGGGATTCGCTCTATCGGTACGACCGCATCTCGGATATGGACATTCGCTTCGAGAGCGGCGAGACATTCATTACGTGCTATACGCGCAAGACGACAGACTCCGGCGCTGTGGCTCGCCGCGGCAACCGCATAAGTTTCGATGATCGCGTACGGGTTGCGGAAGGAGCATTTGTCCGCGGCATGATCTTCACCGTGAAAGGAAGCGTGACTGTCGATGGCGAAGTGAATCGCGCTATCGTGTCCCTGTTTGGCGATATCGACATTGGACCTACCGCAACCGTTCGGGGGGACCTGGCCTCGATAACGGGCGTCATCGATGCCTCCCGTGATGCGGCCGTCTACGGCGATGTCTATTCCGGAGCCAAAAAAGGCGCACCACGCAAGCACCGGTTTGTCCGGCGGGAAAAAGGGGTCGAACTGATCGGGACGTTTCGGTACGACCGGGTGGACGGCGCGGCGCCGTATGTCGGCCTCAAGTTCACGGACCAGGATTCATTGCTGCCGTCGGTGTGGGGAGAAATAGGACACGGGTTCGCCTCCAAGCGGTGGCGCTACGAAGCCGGCATGGAACAGATTGTCTGGAGGAAGATCCCGATCGCCGTGGGTGGGTCTTACCATCGACGGTTGGCATCCGGCGATGACTGGATTATCCGCAATACGGAGAATCTGGCATTCACGCTTTTGGCCAAAGAAGACTTCAAGGACTACTATGAAGCTGAGGGTGGGACCGTGTATGTCAAAGCCAGGCCTGTTCCGAAGCTCGAATTCGAAACTCGCTACCGGAATGAGGATCTGCGCTGGTTGAAAGCGCACCGCAATCTCTGGTCCCTTTTCGGCGGCGACAAGCAGTTCCGGGATAATTTCAGCACGGTTTCGGAGCCGTTCCACACCCAGGGAATTGCCGATATCGACTCCGCCACACGGGCGGTCCTTAGTTTCAAGGTCGATTATGACACCAGGAGTGCTGAGGACCTGTTCAAGCACTCGGCGTGGGCGCTGACCGGAGAACTGGACTGGTCCACAAAGGATCTGAACTCCAGTTTCGACTACCGCCGATACACGCTCAGCTTCCGCCGCTACCAGAGGATCAATCGCTATACCATGTTACTGGGACGACTCATGTATGGCGGCAGTGACGGTTATCTTCCGATGTACGACCGGTTCTTCGTGGGGGGCTTGGGTACGATGGCGGGATACTACCATAAGGAATACATGGGGACGCGATTCTGGATTACGAATGCCGAGTACCGAGTTGGCTTCCCGCATTCCGATCTGGCTTTTTCGATCTTGTGGGACATGGCCCAGATTGCCAATGAGCAGAAGCTGAACGGCGATGTGGAAGTGAAGCACTCGCTGGGCGCGGCAATGTACATCGGCGACGAATTCAAGTTGAGCCTCGCCAAGCGATTGGATCGCTCGTATCGCGATAATCCGAAGTTTTACGTGCGCCTCGATCATGTATTCTGAGGCGCCGTGCCGCCGAACGTGACAAGGGATGATCTGGCGCGTAATTTCGCCTGTAGTGGCCCTGGTGCTGGTTGGGTTTCAGTCGATAGCTGCTGATGCCGAGCCGCCGGTGGGATATCAGTTGCTCGTTCGGCATGGCTGGGTTGTCGCCATGCCTGACCTAAGCCCGCTGCTGACGAGCGAAAACGTCAGTCGTCTCAAAGGGGGCATCGGCCTCGTCTTCGATTATCGACTTTCGCTGAAAACTCCACGCCGTCTCTTCGGTGCTCGAACCGTTGCCGAAGCATCATCCGCTCTGCAAATATCCTACCGACTGCTTACCGACGAGTTCTTAATTTGTCGCCCGACAAACCCAGCCGACAGCGGCCGAACATGTGGTGCTCTGGAGGCGCTGGCCGATTACCTTGCCGACTCCCTTGTCGCACGGATGGCGAATATAGACTCTTTGAGTGAGAACAACGTGTATCGACTGGACCTCGACGTGACATCTATCTTGTTAACTGACATAAGGTTAATAGCAGGGGGCGGGACCCGGGAAGAGGACCATGAGCCACTCGAGTATCTGTTTCGTCAGTTCCTGAGTCTGACAGGCTACGGCCAGGAAGAGTGGCACTTTCAGTCCCGCCAGTTCCACCTGTCCGATCTCGCCCGCGAACCCTAAGCAAATCCGCTACTTAGACACGTACTCCCACCTTCCGACGGCTAAACTGCATTGCCGGTTGGTCGATATTATGAGTGAATCCGACAGCTCACAACAGTGCAGGTGCTATGAATCGAACGGCGGAAGAAAAGACGATCAAAGTGACGGCGGGGGGCGCGTCGGCACAATCTCCTCGAGAAATGAACGAAAGCGCCAAGATGGCGCTGGATCTGTTCAACGATCTCGAGGCGACCCTCCAGCACGTGGCCGAAACCAATCCCCGTATCGCCGGCGCTACCGAAGAACACAACGGCGTGCGGACGTCGGATGTACAGGCACTCCTCGAGGTCTCGCTGGCGATCAACTCGTCGCTGGTGCTCGATGACGTTCTTCAGGTCGTTATGCAGAAGGCGATCGAGCTGATGCAGGCCGAACGGGGCCTGATCATGCTTCTGGATGAACAGGGCGAGCTCCAGGTCAAGTCCGCCTACAATCTCTGCCGTGAAGAGATCATGGAAGAGGACTTCCGCGTCTCCAACAGCATCACGTACCGGGTGGCCCAGTCCGGCAAATCGATCTACACGTCCGACGCCATGGCCGACGACCGCTACGCCCAGCAGCAATCGGTGGTCGAGTTGCATCTTCGCAGCATCATGTGCGTGCCGCTCAAGCTCAAGGAGAAGGTCATCGGTGTTTTCTACCTGGACAATTCCAACCAGGCGCGCATGTTCCTCAAGTCGGACCTGTACCTGTTCGAGCTGTACGCTCAGATGGCCTCCAACGCGCTACACAATGCCGAGATGTATGATTCACTCCTGAGTCTGAAACGGTACCATGAGTCGGTCGTGACCAACACGCCGATCGGAATTGTCGTGCTCGACGGCTTGGGGCGTATCGCCACCATCAACCCGGTCGGTCTCGAGATCTTCGACCTCAACAAGAACGATGTCACCGTGCTCGGCTCCGAGCAGCCGTCCACCATTTTCATAGACAAGCTGCCGCAGCTCGAGCGCCCACGCTGGCAGAAAATGATCAATCAGGTGCTGGCCACCAAGCAGGAGCTTTCGGATCCGAGGTATTTCCACAACACCGGGTATGTGGAGAAAGTGCTCTCGATCAAGATCTCGCCGGTGGCGGAACTCCCCAGCGGCGCCAACGGTCTCACGATGGCCATCGAAGATGTTACCGAGAAAGTGCTGATGGAGAAGTACGTCATCCTCTCTGAGAAACTGGTGGCTCGGGGTGAGATGGCCGCCTCGGTAGCGCACGAGCTCAACAATTACCTGTCGATCATCTCGAACAACGCTGAGCTGATGCAGCTCAATATCGATCGGGAGAAGTACGACAAGGTCAAGTTTAACAGCAAGTCGATCGTCGAGAATATCTTCAAGATCAAACGGTTCGTCGACAGCCTGATGGATTTCTCCAAACCGGAACCGGAGTACCTGCACTACGACATCAAGCATCTTATCGACGATTTGCTGTTCTCGCTGCGGATACAGCCGCGCTTCAAGCTTATCCACTTTACGGTCGATCTGGCTACTGATATCCCCACGATCGAGATCGATGTCGGCCAGGTGCAGCAGGTGCTCATGAATCTGTTGAACAACGCAGCCGACGCCATCGAGGAGCAGGCCCTGCAATATCAGAACGAAGGAAAGCCGTTTACGCGGCAGATCGGTATCACCGCGTTCTTCGACAAGAATCGCGACGAGCTCGCCCTTGAGATTTCGGACAACGGTACCGGCATGTCCGAGGAGACGCTGGCGAAGATCTTCAATCTGCACTTCACCACCAAGAAGCACGGCCACGGCCTTGGTCTGCACAACTGCAAGAAGATCGTCGAGCAGCACAACGGACAACTGACAGTCAGCTCCAAGCAAGGTGAGGGGACGATCTTTAAGATTTCCCTGAGGCGCCTGCAGCCGAAACGCCAACCCACGACCTAAATGAATGTCGCCGACGACCCCCGCTTTCGAAGCCTTCGTCCGCTCGGCCGGGGTGGCACAGCCGAGGTCCTGCGGGCGTATGTAGTCGACCGGGAAATCGACGCCGCGCTCAAGTTCCCATTAGCCATTGCCACCGCTCCGGCGGTCGACTTCGCCACTCTGGCTGATCGTGAATATCACCTCATCGGCGACCTGACGTTCCCGGGTCTGGTACGTCTCCTGGAGCCACCGCACCATTCGCCGAACTATCTTCTTCTCGAATTCTGTGCCGGACCTACGCTGGACAAACTAGGGCGGGTGGCGGACATTTCGAAGGCGCTTGAGCTCATCTCAGCCGTTGCCGTCAATCTGGAGTATCTGCATGCCCATGGCATCATTCACGGCGATCTGAAGCCGCAGAATATCTTCCTGCCGTCCGATTGGCGATCGTACAACCACGGACAGTTCTTTTTCGTCAAAATATCCGATTTCTCGCTGGGGCGTTTCTCCGACGAACCTGAGGCGACGCGGGCCGGTCTCGGCACAGTCGGCTTCATGGCGCCGGAGACGATCGCGTCATCGCGTACCAGTAATCGCTCCGATCTGTTTGCGCTGGGTGTGATCGCCTATCAGCTTCTAAGCGGACATCACCCTTTCATGGACGAAGATACTGACCCGGTCCGCGTCAACGCGCGCATTGCGGAAGATTCGCCCGAACCGATCGGGCAGTTATGTCCCGGGCTTGATCCTGCCGTAGCCGAAATCGTACATCAATTACTGGCCAGGGAAGAATCCGGTCGGCCGGGATCGGCCGTTGCGGTGTGCGGGATACTGGAAAAGGCAGGTTGCCGGTATCCGTTCCGCGCGGCGCTTCATCCAAAGTGGTTCCTGATGAAGCGAGCGTTTTGGCAGCAAGGTATCGAACGCTGGCTGCGTGCGGACAGCGCCGTCCTTGAGCGAGTCAGACAGTTGACCGACGAGGACCCGACAAACCTTCACCTGCTGCTTTCGACCAACTATCGTCTCGGACGGCTGGTCTACGCAGAGGGGAAATTCAAATTTACTCAATCTCCGTACTGGCCTTCACGAATGCGCAGGTATGCACTGCGGAGATTCGCCTCCGGGTCGTTCGAGTTCAAGCGCAACGTGGTCACGGCAGCTGTCGTGTGGAACGCAGCAGAGGCACAGACTTTCGGAGTAGTACGGCCAGAGACAGAGACTCGGCATGACGGATCGCTGGTGTTGCTGCTCCCCTCACTTCTTCGCGCAGCCACGGTACGTCGACTGTCGCGTTCGTATGCCCGCCGAGCAGAACATGCAGACCATTTCGCATACGCCTCGCGACTCTGGGTGCAGGCGGGTGATCTGGAAGGCGCAGAACGGTGCGCCTATCAGGCAGCATATCAGTTGCGGCGCGACAGCAGAAATCAGGATGCCCTCACGATACTACGGCATGTAATCATCTATGCGGACATGAACGACCGCGGGTGGGAGGTACGTCAGCTTATCATGCTCGCGGGAGACCTGCATAAGGAGAACGGTGAGGCGGAGCAATCGCTCATCTGCTATCGGCGCATCGTCGACCTCTATGCGAATCACCCGCCGGACAAGCTGCTGGCGGAGACGTATAAAGACCTTGGAGACATCCACAAGATCAAGCAGGACTTTCAGGCAGGCCTCGAAGCGTTGCAGAGGGCGCTTGAGATATATCGTGAACTTCGTGATGATCTGGAAATCTCGCATTCTCTCAATAATATAGGAAACATCTACTGGCTCACAGGCGATGTCCGCCAGGCGCTCACCAGGTATCGCATGGCGCTGCGGATTCAACGAAGACTGGCGATCACCGCAGATGTAGCGTCGACTCTAAACAACATCGGAGCCATATATGGTACAACTGGGCGATTCAGCCGTGGGATTCGGATACTCAGGCTCTCTCTCGGGCTTAAACGAGAGATTGGCCATAAAGGAGAAATCGCACGGACTCTCAACAACCTAGGGTATATTCTGCATTTGAGCGGCCATTCGGCGCAGGCCGTCGCGCTCCTCGATGAATCCCTATCTATCAATCGTGAGATTGGTAGTAGAAAAGAGGTTTTGTTCAATCTGGAGAATCTCACGGCTGTTATGATCACCGCAGGAAAACTGGGTGAGTCATTGCAGTACATTGGAGAAGGGATGCAGATGTCCGAGGAACTGACGGACAAGCCGCATCTCGGGATTTTTTGCCAGAGCATGGCGTCTGTGTTGACCCGAATGGGTCGATACTCCGAAGCGGTCCATTACCTGGAACAGGGGGCTCAAATACTTGAGCAGATTGATGACGCTGCACTGGCTGTGCTGGTGCAGATTCAGCGAGCGGAAATTAAATACCAACTGGGCAACAGTGAGGCAGCTTTCGAACTGGCACTGGCGGGGCTTTCCATGGCGACAGAGAAAGACAACGCCCTCAGTCGTGTAGCCGCACTATTACTCCTTACTCGCCTTTCATCCGAGGAGCATTTTTGGAGAGAAGCCGAAGCATTGGTTCACGAACTTCAATTGGTGCGCGAAACTAGGTTGCTGCAATTCAATCGGCTTGAATTCCTGCTGCGTCACGAACGATGGTACAAAGCAACGGATGGCGTGGACGACCTGATGCGCATCGCCAATCAATTCACCGATGATTTGGAATTGCCGCGGATACGAATCCTGCTCGCCGAAATCCTGCTCAAAATGGACGATCACGATTCCGCTCGTGTACAATTGGATCTCGTTCGAGCCGATCAGATCGATGAATTGGCCCCGGAAGCAATGATGACTGCCATACTGCAAGGCAAGATTGCGGCCTCCATGGGGGATTTTGAAGGCTGCTTCTCGAAGTACCAACTGGGCCTCCGACTGTGTAAACAGATCGCTGAAACGATCGAGGATAAGATTGACCGCGGTCGGTACCAGACAAAACCAGATGTAGTCTTCCTGGTCGGCGAGATCCGTCGACTTGGAGCCAGACTAGGACAAAAACAAAGGGCAGGATCAGGGCCTGCCCTTAAGAAATCGTAAGGCCGCTGGCCTCTCGTGATTACTGGCCGCCCAGACTGATTCCGACCGGTGCGACACGGGTCTCGAGGACCTCGACCTTGAGAGTGTACTTCATTCACTCACCTCCTTCACGTGTGTGTGTGTATGTTCTCCTCCCCGTCGTGGGAGGATTTTGCTCTTGGATGCCCTCTACAGATTTCTACGCGCAATATATCGATCCTGTTGCGTGCGTCAAGGCCCAATGGCGATATGCTCAGTCTTCATTCCGTATCCCACGGAAAAAGACTCACACATCGGGAAAACATTTCCGATGCGAGCTCCCTCTGTTGCTTTCCTGTCGGGTCTTTCCTCCTTGAGCCCCACGCTCAGGTGCGGTGTGTCCCTCACACGTGACTCCTGAGTGCGTCTCACACGCAAGATAATGCGGCATCATTGCTTGTCAAGTGAAAAATGGAGTTCCCCTTTAAGTCCACACCTGCGCGGAAAGCGCTCACCACCAGGACCAGAACTCGACCCGCAGCGCCGACAGCAGTTTTCGGAACGCCCAGTTGGCGATTGAGGTCTCCCCCACTTCGATCTTCGCGTAGCCGGTCATCCCCTGGGAAAGCAGGTTTTCCTGATTGTCGACCACGACTGAGACCGGAAAGTACGCGCGGTCCTTAAATGGCGCGGTGAACGTAGGGACACGCACAACGATTCCGGCGAAAACGCGGCTGGGGTACGGTCGCACTTTGATCCTTGCCGTTTGGCCCTTGGCAACGAGTTTGATATCGAAATCAGACACCGGTACCAGCATCTCTACCTGCTGGTTGTAGCAGACGGTCAGCACCGTGTCGGCGCGTCGATTGGCTCCAGCCACGCCTGAGATCGGGGTGGTCACGGTCTGCGCGTCCGCCTGCCCTTTGAAATAGTCGAGCGTCGCACGCTGTTTTTCGATATCCCGCTGGAGTACGTCTTCCTCTTCCTTCCTCGGCGGGGATTTGAGCAGCGCCAGTGATGAGCGCTTCTGGTTGAGGTCCGCTTTGGCGACATCCATCGCCGAACGCGCTGACTCGAGTTTGTCCTTGGCTTCAAGTCCCTTGGCGTACAGACCATCGATCCGTTTGAAATCTCGCTCCGATTGGTCGAAAGTCGCCTTGGCGGCGTTGACCGCCGCCGTGGCTTCTGCGATCTGCTCTTTCTTCTTGGGGGCGCGAAGCAGCGCCAGCTCTCCCTCCAATCGCTGCAACTCTTTCTCAGCCGCTGCGAGGGCCTGGACGCTTTCGTTGGAGCGGACGACCACCAGCGTGTCACCGGCCTTTATGACTTGTCCGTCGCGCACGATCGGCTGAACGTTAAGCGCAGCAAGATCCATCGACATCATCTTCAGGAAACTGGACTTCCGGTCCGGCGTTTCGCCGCCAAGGCGAAGCGTGCTTTCCAACAATCCAAGATTAGTCAGCGACAGTGTGAATTGCGACAGCGGTTCAACCTCCACCTCCCCCGAAACCCGATGCGGGAACCACGGCACAAATAACCCGACCAGCATGACGATCAGGAGTAAAACGTAAATGGACAGACGGATCGGTTTGTGCACCAGGGCTCTCATATATTTGAAATGCTGCAGCATTCCCTTGCCCGTGTCGGCCAGGGGCTGCCTCATAATAACGGCCAGCGCCGCTATCAACAAGAGTATTCCCCTCCCCCCCCACTGCTCATAGGCAAACCGCCCCAGCACCCACACGAAATACACGACGAGAAACGTGGAATACGCCAGTGCCAGAGTGGCATAGAGTGAATAGATTCGCCGTTCGCGATGAGTGACACTCACCGGCTCAATGGGCCACCCCAGAACGACACGCTGGAAAAAATTTCCGAGATACGCAAACGCCTTGCGCCGCAGATTGGGGACCTCAAGGTAGTCTGAAAGGAGATAATAGCCATCGAGCTTTATCAGCGGATTGAAATTGAACAGGAACGTCACCCAGCAGACGATTGCTGTCACGCGAGCGAGCTCATTGACGAACAGACCCGGCACCGTGAGTCGCCACAGGATCACGCTGACCGCCAGCAGGAGAAACTGGAAGTACGGTCCCGCCCAGGTGACCGCGAGTCGCTGTGATTTGCGAGGAAACAACCAGGCATCAGAGACATCTGAGTAGAAGCACGGCGTAAAATACATGATGAGGATCCCCATCTCTTGGACCTGCCCCCCGTGATACCGACAGATGACGGCATGCGCGAATTCGTGAAGCGTCACCAGCAAGAAGAAGGCGACCAGCAAGGTCGCAACTGAAGCCACCGACCACAGCGATGACAGGTTGACCGTAAATTCTGCGACATTGGCAAGCAGCAGACCCAGGCCGGTAAGTATGATCAAACTCTCCACCAGTATCCAGCCGGGGCGATGGAATGGCTTGTACATGGTCGTAAGTACATCGAGCAGCCGTCCGGGTCTGAACGCCTTGAGTTTGATGTACAGAAGGCGCGCTGCCAGCGAGTGGTGGCGCTGAGCGGCACGCGCCGCACGCATCAACTCCTGTTCGCTTCGTCCATCCTCGATCAGGAAAAGAGACCTTAACTGACCGACAAATTGCTCGATGTCAGTGGCGCCGATCTCCAGCTCAAATTTCGCTGCAAACGCAGCCGCGAGCATATCGGCCGTGGCTGTTCCATCCAGATGCTGTGCCAGCCAGTGCTCCGGCGCACGCAGGCGGATGTAGTTGCCGGTGACGGGATCCTTGAGTGTGTACACGCGTTCGGACCCTTCAGTGGATTCCGCCGTGACCAAGTCGGATCGGAGTTTCGGCAGGACAGCCATGCGGTTAACCTACGGAAACTCAAAGTGAGGCGCAAGCAACTCGCACCCCATCATGAGACGAGGGTGACGTCGTGGCTGTATCGGATCGTAGGTCTACGTAAACATCGAATGTGATTGACCTGACGAGGCCAGCCAGTATATTAGCGACATCAGAGCCGGATGCAGACAACGCGATCCGGTGTCAAGCAGTGTATAATATGCAGTCAGAAAGGAGAGCGCCCTATGGGACAGCCAGTAGTACACTTCGAGATCGGCGCACGCAACGAGAAGAAGGCGTATCAGTTTTACACCGACCTGTTCGGTTGGAAGATCGATGCCGACAAGATGCCCGGTTACGGCCTGGTGAGCAACGAAGGAGAGAGGAGCATTGGGGTGGGATATTCAAAGCGACCGGCGAGATTCCGCCGTACGTGACTATCTACGTTATGGTAGATGATCTGCAGGCGTATCTGGACAAAGCGGTCAAGCTTGGCGGCTCGGTGGTAGTACCTCCTACCCCTATTCCCGGCGTCGGCGCGTTCGCCATGTTCAAAGACCTTGACGGAAATTGCCTTGGCTTGTTCCGAAACGGTTGAGTTCACCGAACAAGAAGAGCATGACCTCGGTGGTGAAACGCAACCGAGGTCCGTTCATTTGCGACATCTCGCCGAACATGCTGACATTCAAGACAATACGCGTGCCGACAAGTTCCCCCAAAAAGACGGATACGGCTTGACAAAGTTAGTCTGTTGTGTACCTTAGTGAAAAAGTTCACGTTCGGTACTGAAGGCAAGGTCGAGGATATACCATGCGGACACGAGCCGATGCTGTCATCGTTGGCGGGGGGATTATTGGCGTCGCCGTGGCGTTCTATCTGGCGCGCCAGAAATTCGGCCAGATCGTTATTCTGGAGAAGGAGCCATTCCTCGGCGCCGGGTCAACGAGCAAAGCTGCCGGAGGCATCAGAGCCCAGTTCTCGAACAAGGTCAACATCGAAATGTCCATGCTCTCCGAAGAGCGGTTCGCGAGATTCAAGGACGAAACAGGTTACGACGCGCTGTATGATCAGGTTGGGTATCTCTTCCTGCTGACCGAAGACAGCGATGTCAAAGAGTACTCCGCGCACTGCGCGTTGCAGCGTTCGCTCGGGCTCAAAGCGGAACTGCTGAAACCGCACGATATCCCGCAATACGCACCGCACGTGCGGCTTGACGATGTCAAACTGGCCACATTCTGCCATGACGATGGCCTTGGCGACCCCAACGAGTTTCTGTCGGGCTACGAGCACGCCTGTCGTGATATGGGCGTGGAGATATGTCTGGAATCTGCCGTAACCGGCATGTCGGTGAATGGCTCGAAAGTAACCACTGTTAAGACTTCCAAGGGGGAGATCAGTTGCCCGCTGGTCATCAATGCCGCGGGCGCCTGGGCCGGTGAGATCGCCAAGATGGCGGGTGCCGAACTGGCCGTGCTGCCGTATCGCCGCCAGATCGTCACCACCGGCGAGCTGGACTTTGTCAAACCGTACTTCCCGATGGTGGTTGATGTGCGATCCGGCCTCTATTGCCACAAAGAATCCAAAGGGATGCTGCTTGGCTGGGCAGACAAAGCGGTCAAGCCATCGTTCGACATTTCGCTTGATCCGGATTATACGGATTCCATCCTGGAACGTGCCCTCGACCGCATTCCGCAACTCGAAACCGCCGAGATCGCCAACAAGTGGGCGGGGCTTTACGAAACAACCCCGGATCATCGGGCGATCATCGGGTGGGAACCGACGGTGACTGGGATGTTGCATGTCGCCGGATTCTCCGGTCACGGTTTCATGCATGCGCCCGCCGCCGGCATCGTCACCGCCGAGATGGCGACCGGCAAAGAAACAACTATCGACATTTCTACGCTCAGCCCCGAGCGGTTTGCCAAAGGGGTGATAGTCGAAGAAACCAATGTCATTTGAAACCACGCAAATAGTTTACCTCAGGAGAGAGAAGACATGCGCATCATCCGGGCTCTGTTGATCCTCACGCTGGTCGCTGCAACCGTGCACGGCCAGACCTGCCCTTCAAGCAAGGCCGCCAAGGCCGGCATCTCACCGTTCGAGACATTTCATGTAATCATGCATCCGGCCTGGCACACGGCGTATCCGGCCAAGGATTACGCCGCGCTTGTGACCGCGGCGCCGGAATTCGAGAAGGCCTTTGTCGCCATTGCCGAGCTAGAAGCAAAAATGAAAAACCCGGTCCGCAAGGCCTCGTTTCTCGAAAATCGGGAGGCTTTTGCTTCGTTCGTGAAGCAATATGCCGAGGCCGCCAAAACCGGAGATTCACTCAAAGTATATGAGATCATGCCCAAACTGCACGAGTCGTTCGAAATGACTGCCTCTGCCTGCCTTCCGACTCCATATCCCGAACTCGAAGCGTTAACCGTCACCACCCACATTATCGTGGAAAAACACCTTCCGGCGGACAATACCGAGGGAATTACGGGATCGACTGAGACGCTGGTCACGAAAGTCCAGGCGTTGACGCAAAAGAGCTTGCCGGAGAGTCTGAAAACCAAGAAGGGAGAGATTCTGCCGCTGTTCACCGGATGGGGGAAGATCGCTGCCCAGTTGAAGGAGTGCTGCGACAAGAAGGACATGACCAACTATAAGAAGCTGGTCGATGACCTGAGCAGCCAGATCGACGGTTTTAGTGAGAAGTATCTTTAGGTTCTGGTTGGTGGATTGAAGAATTGACGGCGCCCTGATGGGCGCCGTTCTTGTATAAATCTCCTGTAGAGTTGTTCGTGAAACAACGGAGGTCAGTATGACGCGAATCCTGGTCGTCGTGGCGGTTTTGTCCCAAGCCATGGCCACCACTTGTGCAACCACGCCAGCCACCACGCCGCCCACTACCGAGGAGCGTATGGTGGTGCTCGACGACTCGTTGAAGCTGTGGGCGAACCTGATGCAGGACACGGCACAGACCAAAGAGCCGCTGGTGGTTCTCCTGCACATGCTGGGACGGAACCACGAAAGTTATCAGCCGTTCATCGATGCCCTTCTCAGGTCGGCCGCGACTGATTCGCTGCACCGGTCGCTCCCCACGATTTTGAATCTCGACTTGCGCGGACACGGCCGCTCCGGCGCACGTGGATTGAGCTCATTGAGTTACCAGTCAATGGCCGAGGCTGAATTCCGCAAGATTCCGGGCGATGTCAAGGCGATGGTGGAGCACCTCAAGCTGGACACAGCGCTCAAGGTCGACTGGGATAATATCACGGTCGTTGGCGCCTCGATCGGGGCCAACTCGGCGGCGCTGTTGAGCCAGATGATGCCGCAGGTGAAGCGGATCGTGTTGCTTTCTCCCGGCCTTTCCTATCGGAGCCTAGAGCCGCTGGATGCAGTGCGAAAATTCACCGGCAAGATCCTGATCTATGCCTCGAAAGGGGACGAGTATTCGCGGAAGTCATCGGAGGAACTGGCAGAAGCGAACAAAGCGCATGCAGTCCTTCGCTGGTTCGGCGCCAATCAACACGGTACTGACATCATCAACGAAGATAGAGCCGCTATGGATGAACTGGTACGCTGGGTGATGTCGAATTGATGATCAGAGTTCGAGCTTAGTCCTCATCGGACAGGTCGAGCATGCTGGTTCCCTCGGTGTACTCGGCCGAGCGGGCACTGGTCAGCCGAAGCAGCCGCTGGGTGACATCTTTGATCTTGAGCGCCGAGGCCTCGATCACGCGAAGTTTGGCTACAAGGTCGTCATCAAGATCCTGGCGTTTCAGCAGCAATAATTGCACGTTGCCAAGAATGGCGGTCAGCGGATTATTGATTTCATGGTTAACCGTCACGGCCGTCTCCTGAATGGCGGATAACCGGGCTTTGTCGCGAAGGTCGCTGGGAAGGGATTCTGCTTGGCTAATATCCGAGACCACAACGTTCAACGCGATGGCGGCGCTGAGTGCCTCCAGAAAATAGTCCTGGGGGATGAGCCGGGTAGGTCCTTCCGAGATTCCCAGAACCGCGCCGAATACGCGGTCGCCGTGCTGGAGTGGAAGCGTAAATGCGTTCAGAGGCGGCTTCCCCGAAAACGTCATGTACGCCGCCACCAGTTGTCGCTCTTTCCGAAGACCAGCCAGCAATTCTTGCTCCAGGCTTGCCAGCCGCTCGCCTGAACTTTCCGAAGTCGCGTGACTGACGGAGAGGCGCGGTTTGCTTCGGTCGTCCCACAGGTAGATCGCTGCTGCCGATAGACCGACCAGTGATGAGGCTAACTGGAGCGCCACAGATACGGCGCCCTGAAGCTGTTCGCCCCGGACTCCGGCCAGGGCCAGGCCTCGCAACACCTCGAATTGATTCTTGTCGACTGGTTCCATGTGGTTATTCAATACTCAGCATATGCCGAGCAAATTGGGTGCACGCTGAGCGTCCGACCCCTGCCTTCACGAAGTAAGTATGCAGTACATCGTAACATACCGAAATCACGGCCACTTATCCAGCCATTTCGACTGCTCATCTTTTGCGCAAATAGGTGTCGGGAACCAGCCACCTGCAACGCGGTTCATATTGTTCTCTGCGGCGATGGAAAGGTGTTGACTTGGCTCCACCTTGAGGATAGCTTAGCTCCCTTTCTGAACCGGGAAAGACAGGATGAGACGAACATGGCTGAAGAGATGATCCACGATCAGTGCGGGATTTTCGGCATTTTCGGCAATAATCGAGCGGCCGAACTGACCTATCTTGGACTTTACGCACTCCAGCACCGGGGACATGAGTCCTCCGGGATCGTCACCTCCGATTCCGGTCGGATCCGGTTGCACAAAGGGATGGGTCAGGTGTCGGACGTCTTCGCCTCGCGGGAATCGATCGACAAACTCAAAGGGACGTTGGCTATCGGTCACAACCGGTACAGCACCACCGGTGCGTCATCGCTGATCAACATCCAGCCTTTTCTGATCACCAACCGGTCAAGCAGCCTGGCTATCGCGCACAACGGCAACCTGACCAACGCCACCGAGCTGCGCAAGCGACTCGATAGCCGCGGCTCGATATTTCAGACGACATCCGATACCGAAATCTTCCTGCACCTGGCGGCGACCTCCAAAAAGACCACCCGGCTCGGGCGGATCTGTGATGCACTCGCGACGGTCAAGGGCGCGTTCTCGGTTCTATTCCTGACTGAGGACTCGATAATCGCCGCCCGCGATGCCTACGGCTTCCGCCCGCTGGCACTGGGCAAGTTTCATTCCTCTTATATCGTCGCCTCGGAAACCTGCGCGTTCGACATCATAGGCGCCAAGTATATTCGCGATGTCGAACCGGGTGAAGTACTCGAGATCAGCAGGAAGGGGCTCCGCTCGGTGTTCCCGCTCAAGGTCGCGAAGCAGGCCTCGTGCATTTTTGAATACATCTACTTCGCCCGGCCGGACTCGAAGATATTCGGAGAGAATGTCGACAAAGTGCGCCGCCGTCTCGGACGGCTTCTAGCCAGGGAACACCCTGTCGATGCCGACATTGTGATCGGCGTGCCGGACTCCGCCAACACGGCAACACTGGGATTCGCCGAGGAATCGGGCATCCGGTTCGAAATAGGGTTCATTCGAAACCACTATGTGGGGCGGACGTTTATCGATCCGGCGCAGAATATCAGGGACCTTGATGTAAAAGTGAAGTTCAACCCGGTCAAAGGTGTCATCAACGGACGACGGGTAGTGATCGTAGATGATTCCATCGTGCGCGGTACCACTTCCAAAAAGTTGGTTAAAATGATCCGTGAGGCTGGTGCCAAAGAGGTACATTTCAGGGTCTCCTCTCCGCCAATAATCTCTCCCTGTTTCTTTGGTATAGATATGCCGACTCGCAAGGAGTTGATCGGTGCAAATATGTCAGTGGCCGAGATCGAGAAATTCCTTGAAGTGGATTCGCTCCGCTATCTTTCGTTGGAGGGGATGTTGTCCATGCCTTCGCTCCCCCCGACCAGCTTCTGCTCCGGCTGTTTCTCCGGAAAGTACCCGATCAAGGTACCTCCCATCAATGGGAAGCTGCGGCTCGGATAGGCGCAGAGTCTGCTGTTTAGTCAACTTAACCTCTTGGGGCGGAAGCCGATATTCCTGTAGACGTATAACTTGTTGACAAAGTGGCAATTAGCCGTATATTTGGGTTGATACTCGCTCGGTCGTTTCGGCCTTGATGCGTAACACTGTCAGCCTTAACCTATCCAGGAGGGATAATGTCTCGGCGTGCTGCATTAGCTTTCTTTGGTGTACTCCTCACGCTCGGCCTCGGCTTCTGGTTCGCTCTTGAAAGTCAGGTCTTTGCGGCCCAACTGGCCGGAACGGATTCAGCCGGTCTGGAGAAACGTGTCCTTCCGATCAAACCGACCCTCACCACTATTGACCCCTCCGCCAAAGGTGGCATGGTCGTGGTGAAATTCGTCGATGAGCCAAGGGTTCGACTCAAAGGGAACCGGCTCATATCGATGCAGAGCATATCTACAAAGGAGATTGAAGCTGTTTTGTCTCCGTACCTCGGGCAGCGGATTGAGCGCCTGTTTAAGAGCCAGTCCGAAATGGCGCTCGACAAACATAAGGAACAGCTTGAGATCAGGATAAAACGGCAGTTCGCCGATCTGAACAGCTACTACCAGGTCGAGATTCAGTCGCTGGCGGAAGCCGAGCGTTTGGTAAACGACCTCAACCGGCTCGACATGGTTGAGATCGCCTACTACGAGCCGGCGCCCGAACCGGCCGGAGATATTGCACCTCCCACCCCGAACTACAAACCGTTTCAGGGATATCGTACTGCCGCTCCAGCCGGTGTCGATGCTGACTACGCCAATCTTCTGGCAGGCGGCGATGGTACCGGTGTGAAGATCATCGATATCGAGGGGGGCTGGCAGACTACGCATGAAGACCTGGACAAAGCGGTGGGCGGACTTATCGCCGGCGAGATGATAAACGATGCCTCCTGGATAAATCACGGCACCGCGGTGCTTGGCGAGATGATCGCCGGCGACAACGGCTATGGCGTTTCCGGTATCTGCCCCGGGGCCGATGTCGGGATGATCTCGATCGGGACCCTGTCGACGGCCGATGCGCTCTACACGGCGGTGGCGAACCTGACACCCGGCGATCTCATTCTCATCGAGCTTCACGCTCCAGGGCCGCACTACAATTTCCAGTCTCGACCGGACCAGCTCGGCTACGTCTGCATGGAATATTGGCAAGCCAATTTTGATGCTATTCAGTATGCCTGGGCCAACGGCATCACGGTTATTGAGGCAGCAGGGAACGGTGCGGAAAATTTCGATGACCAGACACTATACGCCCAGTTGTTCGATACGACCTATCGCAATTCACATGCCATTATCGCCGGCGCGGGGTATCCCAATACCTCGGGGCTGGACCTTCAGCGCCAGAGTTTCTCCAACTATGGCGAGCGCGTGAACTTGCAGGGTTATGGAAGTGGCGTCTATACCACCGGCTACGGTGACCTGTTCACCGGCGGCGGCGACCAGAACCAGTACTATACATCGGGATTCTCCGGGACGTCGTCGGCCTCACCGATCGTCACCGGCGCAGTAGCGTGCCTTCAAGGGCGTTACATGGCTGCCTACGGTACTTTTCTCACAGCCGATCAGATCCGAACCGCTCTTGTTTCCACCGGGACGGCTCAGCTTGGGGATCTCTCCAAACACATCGGTCCTCGCCCTGACCTGCAGGCCGCTATCGGCGGCTTCACGGCGCCCCCCTCGCTGTATACGTCACCGCTGGCCATCGACACGACGGTACTTCAAGGTGCCGTTGTTGTCCGTCCTGTCTGGCTGCATAATCGTTCGACGACCACCGCCGTGGCGTTTACCGCAGTCGGTAATGACAGTCTGGCGCGCAACAAAATGCCCAACTGGCTGACCGTTGCACCCGCCAGCGGCTCGGTGAATCCATCCGATTCACTTCAATTGAACGTGACGATGGATGCAAGCGTGCTGGCGCAACAGATCGCGGACTACAAGGGAATAGTGGAAGTCAACTGGGGGCCGGTCCCGCAGCCGCTCGATTCCCTGAGTGTCGTGCCGGTGTTCTTTGCGGTTCTGTGTAACGACACGACCTATCAGGCACTCTCATCGAACGATCTCGGCGGCCCAACATTCAGTTGGATCCCCGCGCTGACCATCGGAAGCAAGCTCGGCAATGGTTCGTTCTATAACCCGAGCCTGAACCCCCTCGATGACGGCACCGCCGGCCCGCTGCCGATCGGTTTCGCGTTCCCGTTCTTCGATTCGTTGTACACCCAGTTCTGGGTCAGTCCGAACGGCGCGATCTCGTTCACGAATTCGACTCTCAATTTCGGCGGATATTATTCGAGCACCTCGGTGCCCGGTTCGCCGTTCACCTCGTTTCTGCCGGCCTTCTGGAACGACCTCATCATCGACAGCGCTCAGGTGCCGCAGGCCGGTGTCTACATCTATCGAAGCGCTACCAATGATACCCTGGTCATCGAGTGGTATCGGCTGGCAAACTTTGTGAATTTCGATACGCAGACGGATTTCGAGATGGTGCTCACTTCCGACGGCAAAATGCTCTATCAATATCTGAACGTTGACGCCGGCGGGCTGAATCAAACCGCGCTTATCGGTCTGTCGCAAGTCGAATGCCAGGCGCTCAGTTACTACAATAACGGCACACCGGCGGCCAACGAAGTACATGACGGCATAGCGGTGCTGCTCTCATCAAGCGTGGTACAACATCAGGTCATGGCCGGAAATGTCGACGGACAGGGCGGCATAGATATCAGCGACCTTACCTACCTCGTTGAGTATCTGTTCTTCGGCGGAGCTGCCCCGATCCCGATGGAATCCGGCGACCTTGATTGCAGCGGTGCAGTGGACATCAGCGATTTGACTTACATGGTGGAGTATCTGTTCTTTGGCGGCCCTGACCCCTGTTCGTACTGGGAAGTCCTCTAATCGCCGCTTAGCAGAAAACGATAGGAGGCCGCTGCACCGGCCTCCTTTTTCTTTTCTGTCTTTTTTCGGACTTACATGAGCGCGAAGAAGGCGCTTCGGGAAAGTTCGAGAATTCTGTCCGGGAATAATCCCAACCCCAGCGTGCCGATCGCCGCTACTACAAGCACCAGGAATAACGCGGGTGTAACAGCCGCCGGTTTTGGATTTTCGGCAGGCTGGTCAAAGTAGCTCACTTTCACGACCCGAAGGTAGTAGTAAACCGAGACGAAAGAGTTCATGACGCCGATGACCGTCAACCAGATGAACCCGCCATTCACGGCGGCCGCAAAGATATAGAATTTGCCGAGGAAACCAACGGTTGGCGGGAATCCCGAAAGCGCAAACATGAACAGCGCCAGTACCGCCGTTAGATACGGGTTAGTCTTCGACAGACCGGTCAGCTCGGAGAAATCTGACCTGCAGCCAGTGCGCTGCTCCAGAAGAGTCACCACCGCAAAGCCACCAAGGTTGAACAGGGTATATGCTATCAGATAGAACATCGCCGCGGAGACTGCCTCGCTGCCGCCGGCCGTGAGCGCCACCAGAATGTATCCCGCGTGCGAGATCGATGAATAGGCCAGCATCCGCTTGACGTTATCCTGCCGGAGAGCGAGGATATTCCCCACCGACATGGTCAGCGCCGCCAGCACCCACAGGACCGGCACCATGGCATCAAGATCGGCCAGGCCAAAATTGAAGATGCGCAGCAGCGCGGCAAAACCAGCCGCTTTCGGTGCCACGGAGAAGAACGCCGTCACGGGGGTGGGCGCCCCCTGATACACGTCCGGGACCCAGCTATGGAACGGCACCGCAGCCACCTTAAAACCAAAGCCGATCAGGAGCAGCCCTGCGCCGGCGTACAGATATGTCTTGGCGTTGCCTGAGACGTAGGCGAAATCAGTGACAATTCTTCGGAGGTTGGTCGTTTCGGCGGCACCATAGATAAACGCGATCCCCATGAGCAGAAAGCCGGTGGCAAATGCCCCCATGATGAAATATTTGATACCGGCCTCGTTTGATTCAAGCGAGCGCCTTGCCAGCCCGGCCATGACATACAGCGGCAGCGACATGATCTCGAGTCCCAGGAAGATCACCACCAGATCGGTGCTGGTGGCCATCACCATCATGCCCATAGTCGATATGAGCAGGAGAGCGTAGAATTCCGGATGATTTATCTTGTTTGACTCCAGGTAGCGCAGAGCGATGGCGAGCGAGAGAAGCGAGGCGAACGCAAACAGCACTTTGAACAAGGCGCCAAACGGGTCAACCGTCACCATCCCCGCAAATCCGCCCTTCTGTGTATTGAGCTGCGCCAACGCTGTCAGCAGCGCTGCCCCCAGACCTATGACGCCGATAAGCGGCGAGAGCCGCGACAAGCGACGCATGAAGGCCACCATGAGGATTACTGACGCCGCTATCAGCAGAAGCAGTTCGGGCAGGATAAGCCCGAAATCGATTGACAGTGTCGAAATATAGTCGATCATACACCCTTGTGCGGCGACCACCGCACCATGTTAGAACCCTCAGCCGCCGCCGAATCCGAGTTTGACTTCGCCCTTCTCAACGATCACCGGCACGATACGCTTGCCGCCGGACAGCTTCAGCACCTTCTCTTTTTCATCTGGTTTCTCCGTCACATTGATCTCCGAAAACGGGATCCCGCTGTCGGTGTAATGCTTCTTGGCCGCGGCACAGTACGGGCAGCCGGTCTTGGTATAGATGATCACCTCTGCCATCTCTCTTCACCTTTCTCCGAAGCCCCGATAAGGACCTTGGGAATATCGTCTTGTGCCCGGGGAGTTATTTGAAAATGTTCGTCGATCTGCGCGTTCTTCGCCTGACCCACCTGTGTCAGCACTTGTTTGATGGCCGGCTCCAGCCGCTCGAAAAACGGCTTGGGATAGATGCCGATCCAGAATATCAGCACCACCAATGGTGTGAGGATGACTTTTTCGCGAACACTGAGGTCCCGAAGTCCCTCATTTTCCTTCCTGGTGACGGTTCCAAATATAACCCGCTGATACATCCAGAGCATATAGCAGGCGGCTAGAACTACGCCGCTGGCGGCGAGTATGGCGTATGTCTGGTTGCTTCTGAACGTGCCGAGCAGAATGAGGAATTCACCAACGAACCCATTAGTGAACGGCAGACCTATTGAGGACAGCGCGACGATCATGAAAAACGTCGAGAAGATCGGCATCACTTTGGCCAGACCGCCGAAGTCCTCGATCATGCGGGTGTGCCGCCGCTCGTAGATCATGCCGACGATTAGAAATAGTGCCCCCGTCGACACGCCGTGGTTGATCATTTGAATGATCGAGCCCTGCATCCCCTGAAAATTGAGGGCGAACATCCCCAGCATGACAAACCCCATGTGCGAAACCGAAGAAAACGCGATCAGCGATTTGACATCCTTCTGCACCATTGATACCAGAGCGCCGTAAATGATCGCAATGATCGCAAGCACGCTGATATACGGCAGATAAGCGATCGTGGCGTCGGGAAACAGCGGCAGGCAGAAGCGGATGAAACCGTAGGTCCCCATCTTCAGGAGCACTCCCGCCAGAATAACCGAGCCGGCGGTCGGGGCCTCGACATGAGCGTCCGGCAGCCAGGTATGGAACGGGAACAGCGGGACCTTTATAGCGAACGCCAGTGCAAACGCACCGAACAACCAAAGCTGAGGCTGATAGGCCAACTTCATCTGCATGATGCGGGTCAGGTCGAAACTGTATTCGCCGGCAAAGGTGTGGTATTGGAAATACAGATACAGGATTGCTACCAGCATCAACACTGAGCCGAACATGGTGAACAGAACGAATTTTATCGCTGCATAAACCCGGCGCGGGCCTCCCCAGACCCCTATGATGAAATACATCGGTATCAGCATCACTTCCCAGAAGACATAGAACAGGAACAGATCAAGCGCGCAGAACACACCGATCATGCCGCTTGTCAGCACCAGCATCGAAATGAAATACCCCTTCACTCCCTGGGTGATGTTGTTCCAGGAGGCCAGTACGCACAGAAGTGTCAGGATGGTGGTCAGGAGTATGAGAAGCAGCGATATCCCGTCAATGCCCATGTGATAGCTGATCCCCAGCGACTGCACCCAGGGGAAATTCACCTCGAACTGCCAGCCACTGGAAACAGGGTCGTACAGAAAATACAACACGAAAGAGATCAGCATGGTCACAAAGGCAATGATCAGGCTTACCCCCTTGATGGTGTCATGTCGATTCGGCGGCACCAGGAGGAGAAGCGCTGCGCCCAGTAGCGGGAAAAACGTCACCAGTGTGAGTATATCAACGTTCATAGCATCATCCCGCCAGCAGATAACCCATCAGCACCACGACACCGATCACGAATAGTGTGGCGTAACCGCGTACCCGACCGGACTGGACATAACGGATCGTGTCGGACAGTTCTTTGGCCAGCCAGGCCAGACCGTTCATGAACCCGTCAATGATGAGCACGTCGAATATTTTCCACAAAAACACTGAGCCATATACAAGCGGACGCACGATTACTGCCCCGTAGAGTTCATCAACATAGTATTTGTTCAACAGGATAGTGTGAACGCCGGCGAGCTTCTCGCGAAGCGACGTCATGGCCTGCAAATTCCTGTTGTAATAGTACCTGGCCAGCCAAATTGCGCCAAGCACCAAAAGTACCGAGAGGACCATGAGCAATAATTCCATCTCCGGACTGCCGCCGTGCGCGGCGCGCGCGAGTTCGATCGTCGATCCATGCTCCGGGGCCATCACCGGCTCGAGCCATTTCTCGAAATAGTTCGTGGCCCCGAACACGTGCGGCATACCGACAAAGCCCCCGATAATCGAGAGCACGGCCAGTATCATAAGCGGCACGGTCATGGTGCGCGGTGATTCGTGGATATGGTGCTTGGTTTCCGCGTCCATCCGCTCGGCCCCGAAAAACGTCACGTACACGAGCCGAAACATGTAGAATGCCGTCAACCCCGCCGTGATGAAACCGATCAGCCAGAGGACCGGGTGACCATGGTCGGATGAAAACGCTTTCCAGAGGATCTCGTCCTTCGAGAAGAACCCGGAAAGAAGCGGGATTCCGGCGATGGCCAGCGTAGCGACCAGGAATGTCCGGTAGGTAACCGGAAGGTATTTGCTCAGCCCTCCCATCTTTCGGATATCCTGCTCATTGGACATGGCGTGAATGACCGAGCCGGCCCCAAGAAACAGGAGTGCCTTGAAGAAGGCGTGCGTCATTAGGTGGAATATGCCGGCCGAAAACGCCGCCACGCCGCAGGCCAGGAACATATAGCCGAGTTGACTGACTGTGGAGTATGCAAGCACCCGCTTGATATCGTTTTGCACGAGACCGATAGTGGCCGCAAAAATAGCGGTCGCTGCGCCCACAATCGCCACCACCAGGAGCGCCGTCGGCGACATCGTGTACAACACGCTTGAACGAGCGATCATATACACGCCGGCAGTGACCATCGTAGCGGCATGTATGAGCGCCGACACGGGCGTAGGACCCTCCATGGCATCGGGGAGCCAGACATAGAGCGGTATCTGTGCGGACTTGCCTATGGCGCCAACAAACAGTAGCAGGCCGATCGCTGTGATCAAACCGCCGCCGACCACGAATACCGTGGGTGCCTGGTGCATGACGGCGCGGAAATCCAGCGAGCCGACATTCCAGAACAACAGAAACAGCGCGATCAGAAATCCAAAGTCGCCGATCCGGTTGACAATAAACGCCTTTTTGCCGGCATCCGAGGCCGACTTCTTGTGAAACCAGAACCCGATCAACAAATACGAGCAGAGCCCTACCCCTTCCCAGCCCACGAACATGAGCAGGTAGTTGTTCGCCAGAACCAGAGTGAGCATGGAGAAAGTGAACAGATTCAAATAAGCAAAGTAGCGTCCATACCCCGGATCATGGTGCATGTATCCGACCGAGTAGACATGAATCAGGAAACCGACGCCGGTGACGACCAGAATCATCACGGCCGACAGTGGGTCCAGAAGCCAGGCGATCTCGACATGAAACTCTCCTGAGGAAATCCAACTGAAGAGGGTCTGTTCAATCACCCGAGCTTCAGACGGCATCCCCTTCAGTTCGAAAAACAACAGAATCGAGAGCGCCAGCGAGAGCCCGACCGACAGGCAACCGACCATCGAGATCACCGTCCGAGGCAGCTTGCCTATCAAGAGCCCGTTGATCAGAAACCCGATCAGCGGGAAGAGCGGGATCAAGTACAGATACTCAGCCATGCTCAGACTACCACTTCATCATGTTGAACCGGTCGATATTGATCGTCTCCCGGTTCCGGTAGATGGTAATGATCATGGCCAGACCAACCGCTGCCTCGGCCGCCGCCACCGTCAGCACCAGGAACACGATGACGTGTCCGTCGACTATATTCAGCGCCCGCGAGAACGCAATCAGGGCGAGATTGGCAGCGTTCAACATGAGCTCGATCGACATCAAGAGCACGATCACATTGCGCGACATCATCACGCCAATCGTGCCAATACCGAACAGCACCGCTGCCAGAGTCAGGTATGCCGAGATCGGGATCATCCTATCGCACCGCCTGTTTCGGTTCCTGCGACTCTGCCAGCGTTACCTGCGGCGACTGATCTTCCTCATCATGGCGTGAACGCCGCGCCACCACCACCGCCCCCACCACCGCGACCAGCAGCAATACGCCGGTCAGTTCGAACGGATAGAGGTACTTGGTGAACAGTTGCATCGCGACTGACCTGACCGAACCGAACTGGTCCGGTGTTGTTGTCATGATACCTGGCCGCGGCCCCCCCAGGAACACCCCGCGAATAGCGAAAACCAACTCCGCCAGCAGCAGCACGGCAAACAGATACTTTACGAACCGGCTGCCTGGGTGCGAATGTTCGCCGAGATCTTCGGTGCCGCGAAGGTTCAACAGCATGATGACGAACAAAAACAGCACCATGATCGCCCCGGCATACACGATCACCAGAATGGCGCCGAGGAACAAAGCCCCCAACTGGATATACAGTACCGCCTGCGCCACCAGTGAGAGAATGAGATAGAGCACCGAGGCGACCGGGTTGCGCTGCACGATCATCATGGTTGCGCCCAGCACAGCTACAGCAGCTGAAATGACAAAGATGATCAGATCCAGGCTCATCGGGTGGCGTCCTGCACTCCGTAGACCCGGCGCACGCGGCGGATCATCCGCTTGAACGGATTGTCCTTACGCGGATACGGCACCAACATGTCTTCTTTGGTCCAGATGAACGAATTGCGGTCGAAATTGGAGAATTCATACTCCTGCCCCAGGAAGATTGCTTCTTCGGGACACGCTTCCTCGCAGAAACCGCAGAAGATGCACCGCAACAGATTGATCTCGTACACTTTCGCTTTCCGCTCGCCGGTCTCCGTCTCTTCCGGCTCCATATAAATGGCGTCGGCCGGGCAGGATGCGGCGCACAACCCGCAGCAGACACACCGCTCGGTACCGTCATCGTAGCGCTCCAGGTAATGCCGCCCCCGGTAGCGAGGCGCCATCGGCTTCTTTTCACGAGGATAATCGAGCGTCACCGGCTTCTTGAACAGGTGCTTGAACGTCACGCCCAGTCCCTGCGGCATCCTGACGAACACATGTCCGAGCGCTTTGATGATCTCCTTCATAACCGCCTGACCTTTACACCAGCCCGCCCATCGTTCACCACAACACCACCAGCGCGGTGATGAGAATATTCACAATCGCCAACGGAAACAGCACCTTCCACCCGAAACTCATCAGTTGGTCGTAGCGGAAACGCGGAAAGGTGCCGCGCAGCCAGATATAAAAGAACATCATGAAAAACACTTTGATAAAAAACCACAGGAAGGACAGTCCCGCCGGAAGCCATGGCCCCTGCCAGCCGCCGAGAAACAACGTCGTGGCCACGCTCGACACGGCGATCATATTGGCATACTCGCCTACGAAGAACATCCCAAACCGAAACGACGAGTACTCCGTGTGGTAGCCCCCCACCAGTTCCGATTCGGCTTCCGGCAGATCGAACGGCGCCCGGTTGGTCTCGGCAATCGCGCAGGTCAGATACAGAAGAAATCCCAGCGGCTGTTTCCAGATGAACCAGTCCGCCACGGTCGCCTGCTTCTCCACCAGTTCCCGCATGGACAGGGTGTTGGCGATTAGAATGACGCCGATAATCGACAGCCCGTAGCTGATCTCATAGGAAATCATCTGCGCCGACGAACGCAGGCCGCCCATGAGCGAGTACTTTGAACCCGAAGACCATCCGGCCAGGCAGATGCCATAGACGCCAAGCGAAGTTATTGCAAATATGAAGACGATACCGATGTTCAGATCCGAAATGACACCCGTGATCTCGCGACCGGCCAGCGAGAAATCGGCCGAGAACGGAACCACGGCGAACGACAAGAGCGACGGCACAAACGCGAGGATCGGCGCCAGACTGTAGGTAAGCCGTTCGACACGGTCCGGAACCACGTCCTCTTTGAACGCCATTTTGATGGCATCGGCGACCGGCTGAAGCAGGCCGTAGGGCCCGGCATAGCTCGGCCCGATCCGATGCTGCAAATACGCCAGCACCTTTCGCTCCAGATAGGTTGCCCAGGCGCAGCCCGTCAACACGGCGACGATCACGATGATCACCTTGAGCGACGATATAATGGCGGTCTCGAGCATATCAATCAACCGCCTTGCTTATTCTGATCCGGTCGACCCGCTTCGAGCGGGATTGCAGGGCATTCACCTTGGCGGCGGAGAAATTGCGCGGCATAAAGACCACGTCATTATCCAAATGATCCGATATTTTTGCAGTCACCACCACTTTGCCCGTGGCTGATTCCACACGGACCGGTGTGCCGACCTCGATGTCCAGCTTCTCGGCCAGCTCACGCGAAAGTTCAATATAGGCCTCGCCGCAGAAGTTTACAAGCGACGCGGCTTTCTCGGTCACATACCCGCGATGATGCGGGTCATCACCCACTATCAATGCGTACGGGTACTGCTTGTCCGTTTTTTCCGGCGACGGTTTCACTTCGAGAAACTGATCAGGCCACTCCAGACGTCGCTGTAATGCCAACAGGCTGTCGATCTCCTTCTGTCTGTCGGCATCGGACGCAAAGAGCCGTCGATCGGCCAGATCGGCGAGCGCCTCGATAATGACATAGCCTGGTCGCACGTCGAAACGCGGCTTAATGCCCTGCCCGACTGTCTGCACGCGCCATTCGAAATTCACGTATGCCCCGCCATATTCGGCCCAGGCCGCCAGTGGAAGTACCACGTCGGCGAGTGCGCTTGTTTCTGTCTCGAACAAATCGCACACCACCAGAAAGTCGAGCTTCTCGATCGCTTCGGTGACAAACGTGCGGTCGGGATACATCATGATCGGATTCGCGGCAACAACAAGAAACGCATCGAGTTCGTTTCGCAGCATCTGTTCGAGCATATGGTCCGTGGACAGTGTCGGCGACTCCGGATAGCTACGCCAGATAGATGACAGTTCTGTTCTGACGGCAGTTGCCGGGCTCGGCAATGCGCCGAGCATTTCGGCGCCGACAGAATTGGCATGCTGAGCCAGCACCGCGACCTGGCCGCGTTGGTTCAGACCGAGGAGTCGCACCAGATTACAGAGCGACGCTGCAATAACATCTCTCTGCTTCGATCGCGTTACCTGCTCGCCAATAACGAACGTAAGTTTCCTGGACTCTGATAATGCCTTGGCCAGATGTTTCAGGTCAGTCGACGCCACCCCACAGAGTGCAGCGGCTTCGGCTAATGTCAATGGAGCGATGCTCTTCTTCAACTGGGCACACAACTGACTATCGGCCAGATTCTGTTCGATAGCGGCCAGGCAGAGACCGTTGACAAACGCCTCGTCGGTGCCCACGGCGTAGGTCAACTCGAGGTCGGCAACGTCAGCCGATTTGACCGCGAACGCATTGACGGAATAGATCTTTGGATTACTGAAATTGCGGGCTTTTCGGATCCTCAGGTACTCGTTGGGATGCTCATTTACCAGGTCGCTGCCAAACACGACAATCAGATCGGACAGGTCGATGTCAGCGATCGTGAACGGCTGCATCGCCAGCACCGCATATGGGGATTGCGGGTCCGTGGGCAGAGACCGGTATTCGGAGCGGAAATCGACCGCATTCGTACCGATAACTGTCCGCAGGTACTTGTTGAAGCTATAGAGCGTGGCGTTGTCCTGATTCGGACCGATCAATCCACCTACGCATGCTGCGCCACGTGCATCACGAATGTCCCTTAGTTTCCTGGCTACGAGCGCCAGGGCTTCGTCCCAACTCGCCGGTGCCTGCTTGCCGTTCTTCTTGATAAGCGGCGTTTGCAGCCGATCGGGCGAATGGACGATCTGATACCCGTAGCGGGTGACATCGGCCAGCCAGCCATCGTCGATGGCATCGTTCCGCCGAGACGTAGTGCGGAAGATCTTCTTCTGATGGTCTTCCTTGTAGAACGTGATGTTCGTTCCTGACGACGTGAAATTGCAAATCGATTGAGCCTGTTGCGTGAGCCAGACCCGGATCTTGTATCGCCAGTCGGTGTTGGTAAGCGCCCCCACCGGGCAGATCTCGACCAGATTCCCCGAGAACGGATTATCGACAAGTTCTCCTGGCGCTGCGTTGATCTCAGTGATATTGCCCCGCTCGTAAGCACCCAGGTCGTATTCGCCGAACGCCTCTTTATTGGAGCGGACACATTTGTAACACAGGATACACCGATTCCGATTGAGTATGATCTCAGGACCGATCCGCAGATCGTCGAACGTGCTCTTGACCCCTTCAGGAATATGGCGTCGCTTGTAGAACTCGAATCGGCTGTCGTCGAAACCGTGAGCGAACGTCAGATTCTGAAGGTCGCATTCCCCCCCTTTGTCGCAGGTGGGGCAATCCAAGGGGTGATTGGTTAACAGGAATTCGATCACCGCCTTGCGTCCCCGTTTCACCTGGTCGGAGTCGGTGTGCACCACCATCCCCTCCGTGGCCTCCGTGGCGCACGACACCTGCAGCTTGGGCATCCTTTCGATCTCGACATAACACATCCGGCAGGCCCCTACCGGTTTGAGCTTCGGATGCCAGCAGAATGTGGGAATGGCAATCCCCATATCCAGGGCCGCCTGCAATACCGTGGTTCCCTTCGGGACGGTCGTCGTGCGGCCGTCGATAGTGAAGGTGACCGTTTTCACGACAGCGACTTGTTCTGTTGTCTTCACGACATCAGCCATAGCTTGTGCTACCTGAATTCAAAATGTGTCTTGACCAGACAATGCTGGTGGTCAACATGATACTGCCATTCGTCCCGCCAGTGTTTGAGGGCGGATTGGATCGGCATAACTGCGGCATCGCCAAGCGGGCAGATTGTCCGCCCCAGGATGTTGCCGCACAGGTCCTCAATTTTTTCAATATCGTCAGGCTTTCCACCGCCATGCTCGATGCGGTAAATGATCTGCTCCAACCAACCGGTACCATCGCGGCAGGGAGTGCATTTGCCGCAAGATTCGTGACGGAAGAAATGTATCAATTTCAGGATCGCCCACACGATACAAGTATCCTCATTGAACACGATCACGGCTCCCGAACCGAGCATTGAGCCTGCTGCAGCCATTGATTCGAAATCCAGGCCGACGTCGATCATATCCGGGGTGAGAAACGGTGTCGAGGCTCCTCCTGGGATCACCCCTTTTAGTTTCTTCCCACTGGGGATACCGTTACCGTATGCCGGATCGTAGATGAGTTTCTTAAGATTGAACCCGAGCTCTACTTCGTAGTTACCGGGGCGATTCACATGGCCGGATAGAGAGAATATCTTTGTGCCCGGTGATTTCTCCGTCCCCATTTTTTTGTACCAGGATGCGCCGTTTTTGATGATGTGTGGTACCGTTGCCAGCGTCTCAACATTGTTCACAATTGTCGGAGACGCATACAGTCCCTCCACGGCAGGAAACGGTGGACGGATGCGCGAGAGCCCTTTCTCACCCTCAAGCGAGTTAAGCAGTGCCGTCTCCTCGCCGCAGATATACGCTCCGCCGCCGGTATGAATCACCAGGTCGAGATCATAGCCGGAGCCATAGATGTTCTTGCCAAGGTGACCGCCGGCGTACGCTTCGTTCCGCGCTTGTTCCATGCGGGCAATGCTATGCCCGAACTCGCCGCGGATATAACAAAACATCTGATGGCTGCGTATCGCGAATGCGGCTATCGCCATGCCCTCAATCACCGCGTGCGGGTCCCGTTCGAGGAGTACCCGGTCCTTGCAGGTCCCAGGCTCGGACTCATCGGCGTTGCAGACAAGATATCTCGGCTTGGGGGAATCTTTGGGAACAAAACTCCATTTCATACCGGTAGGAAATCCGGCCCCGCCTCGGCCCCGAAGGCCCGAGGCCTTCACCTCGGCAATCACATCTTCGGACTTCATGCCGGTCACCACTTTTCGCCACGACTGGTAGCCGCCGTGGGAAACGAAAGTCGCCAGTGTGTGCTGACTGGGATCTTCCACATGTCGGAAGAGGTGGAACTTCTCGCTCTTGGCCACTTCGGGCGCGTTGGTGACGACCGGGGAATAGAACATCAACCTTTTGCCCTCAGATCAGCCAGAATCTTGTCAACTTTCTCGCGGGTGAGATTCTCATAATAGTCATTGTTGATTTGCATCATGGGTGCGGTGGCGCACGAGCCCAGACACTCCACCGAAATCAGCGTGAACAAGTTGTCCTTCGTGGTCTCCCCTTTCTTGATCGCTAGCTTCCCTTCGAGATACCCGACCAGGTTGTCCGCCCCAAGTAGGGCGCACGAGATGTTGTGACACACCTGTATCAAATACTTGCCGACCGGCTGCTTGGGGAAAAGGGTATAAAACGTAGCCGCCTCCGCGACCTCGACCATCGGGAGATTCAAAGCGTGGCCAATCTCGCGATATATCTGGTCGTTCAAGTGCCCGACCTGGTGACACGCGATGGTCAGCGCGGGCAGAATAGCCGATTTGCGTCTCGGATACTCGGTCGCTTTCTGTTTGATCTTCTCGATTGATTCGCGCGTCAGTATCATCGATCCACCTCACCGAGCACCGGGTCAATCGTCCCGATTGCGACTATCACATCGGCCAGCAGTCCCCCCTCGACCAGCGTTGGGAGTGCACCTAAGTTTATGAACGATGGTGGCCGCACCCGGACACGCCTCGGGCGGTTGCTGCCGTCGCCGGCCAGATAAAATCCGATCTCCCCTTTGGGGGACTCGATCGCCTGATAAACGCCGCCTCGCGGCGCATTGAATCCTTCGGTGATTATCTTGAAGTGGAAAATCATCGATTCCATCTTATGCAGCACATCTTCCTTTGGCGGCAGCACCACCCCCGGGACATGGGCGCGATACGGCCCCTCCGGCATGCCGTCGATTGCCTGCTGGATAATCCGCAGCGATTGCCGAATCTCCTCAAGCCGCAGTTTGTACCGGTCGTAGGCATCGCCATTCGCACCGATCGGTACCTCGAAATCGAATTTTTCGTACGCGCTGTAGGGGTTGTCCCTGCGAAGGTCATGTTTGACGCCGCTGCCACGGAGCATTGGCCCTGACAGCGACAGATTGATGGCGTCCTCGGCTGAGATGACCGCCACCCCGCGCGTCCTGTTGATGAATATCTCATTCTCAGTCAGCAGTTTTTCGTAATCGCGAAGCGCCTCCGGCATCCGTTTGAGCACTTTCCGGACTTTCTTGTCAAAATCTGACGGCAGCTCGTCCGAGAGTCCACCGATCCGGATATAGGAGGTCATCATCCGCTGTCCCCCGCATGCTTCGTAGATATCCACGATCATCTCTCGTTCGCGGAAGGTATAGAGAAGCATGGTCATAGCGCCAATGTCGGTGGCGTGCGTGCCAAGCCAGACCAGATGCGATTTGATACGGGTGAGCTCCGCAAGACAGACCCGCGCCCATTTCACTTTTTCCGGGACATCGACATCCATCAGTTTCTCGACCGCCAGACAGTACGCCAGATTGTTGGACATCGGCGCCAGATAATCCATCCTGTCGGTGCACGGCAGCGCCTTGTAATACAGCTTGGACTCCATGGTCTTCTCGATGCCGGTGTGCAAATACCCGATCACAGGAGTCGCCTTGACAACCGTTTCGCCGTCCAGTTCGAGTTCCACCCGGAGCACGCCGTGGGTCGCCGGATGCTGCGGTCCCATGTTGATGGTTGTGAACTTCCGCTCGGCCATTACTTGATAACCTCCGGCGGAAGGTCCTTATTCCAGGTGAACTGCGGCTCCTCGTAGGTGAGCGGATAATCCCGTCGCAGCGGATGCCCTTCCAGATCGTCGGGCGTGAGGATCTTCGTCAAGTTAGGATGCCCGGCAAACACGATCCCCATCAGGTCCCACACCTCGCGCTCCATCATCTCCGCCCCTTTCCAAATCGGGGTGACGCTGGGGAGCTCTGGCTGATCGGCCTGAAGAACCGCTTTGAGGAAAAACCGGTGCTTGTGGGTCAGAGAGTAAAGGTTGTATATGACTTCAAACCGTCCTCCCATCTCCGCCTCGAACCCAAGCCAGTCCACTGAAGTCAGGTCTGCGAGGTAGCGAACATCGAGTTCGCCGTTCTCGTGGAGCGCATGGCAGATGTGCAATATGTCATCCGGCTTGACATAGAACGACTGATCCCCGCGAAATCCATCTTCCCGAAGAATGGCGTCGCTAAACCGGCCGTTCAGAAATTCTCGAATCCGCTCTCTGATGTCCATACTTTGTACTATTTTTCACAAGCACCATTCAGCGAACGGCTTGGCGCAGAGTTCTTCTTGATCGTCACTATTGATCAGCCGGCCTTGCGGCCCCATTCGTCACGCTGATCCTTCACGGACTCCCTGTCGATCTTTTCCTGGAGCTTGAGAATGCCATCCATCAGCTGTTCCGGACGAGGCGGGCAGCCAGGTACATACACATCGACCGGAATGATCCGATCTACGCCTTGAACGATAGCATAATTGTTAAATACACCGCCGCACGACGCGCAGGCCCCCATGGAAATCACCCACTTGGGATTCGGCATCTGATCGTAGAGCGTCCGGATCACCGGCGCCATTTTCACCGAAACCCTGCCGGCGACAATCATCAGATCTGCCTGACGCGGCGATGGCCGCATCACTTCCATACCGTACCGCGCAAGATCGAAATGCGCCGCAAACGTGGAGATCATCTCAATTGCGCAACACGCGAGACCAAATCCAAGCGGCCACATCGACCGCTTGTGCGCCCAATTGACCATCTTGTCGACGGTCGTAAGTATGACCGAATCCGGGATTTTTTCTTCTAATCCCACTTTAGCGCTCCCCGGCCCAATTCATAGATATAGCCGATAAGAATCAGGGCAATGAATATCAAAACGGAGAAGAAACCGAAAAGGCCAAGATCGCGAGCGACAATAGCCCAGGGAAGCAGGAAGATCACCTCTATGTCAAAGAGGATAAAAGAGATGGCGATCAAAAAGAACTTGATAGGCACCGGGTCTTTGGTGGTCCCAACAGGCTCGATACCGCATTCATACGGCTGCCCTTTCCGCCCAAGCTTGGTCCGCTTGCCGAAAAAGATCGAAAGAAACGTCAGTAGCAAGGCAAGAAAGACGGCAAACACGAACAGAAAGAGAATCGGGTAAAAGGTCTCAAACATTTCTGCGCCAACACCTTCGCACGTGCCAAAAACGGTTCGTCAACTTTACCGCTTGACCGGGGTAAAGTCAACTGCTTTTTATGGACAACTTCGCTATGGTAACTCCGGTTTGCACCATACATATGAGTCAGTAACTACACAATATTCGGCTGTCATATAAGAAGTTAGAACAATCGATAACGAGAGCTGGTTCCGACTGCATATTGCGGGCTTGCGACTCTCGTCACGAACTCGAAACTGAGTTCAGGCTCCAAATCTTACCTTGAATCCCGTAAGTAGGGTCTGGACTTTGAGCCATTGCTTGAGCGAAGATTGGTCGAATGAGCCGTACGCTTTGGATGATCCGGATACACGGATCCCCTTGGCATTCGTATCAATCTCCAGGTGACCGCCCCCTTCGACCCGATACCCGTTGTCGGAGAACTCGACGCGATCCTTACCGCGGTGCCAACGATACTTGAGGTGATTATTCACTGAAAATCGCTCGACAAGATTGGCGTGGTATGGGTATTCTTTTACCGCCCCATACACGAACCAGCGTTGCTCGCCATTCGTGATGATAACAAATTTGCAGTCGGTGGATGTCGATGCGGGGCTTGGTTTCGCCAAGAGCTCGGCCGAGAAATTGATAATCTCGAAATTGGGCGCGGTTACTTTCACTGGCCTATCCGTATGTGGTTGGAGAATATCCATCCTCGCTTCCATTTCCATGTTTCTACTCGATACAAACCGGGTTCGTTCACACGGTACGTTGCCCGCGAGTCAGTAACTTCATATATCGGTCTGCCGTTCCGCAAAACCTTAATACGGGCGCGCGCTGGAAGTATGATCTCCAGCACTGTATCGTTCCGGAACTCTACCTGACCGCCCGACACCGCCGATTCCGAGCCGTTCTGCGCTGAGAAATCGAACCCATCGGCGTCCCCCCATCGCAAATTGGCGAAGAACAGACGGCAGTCCCGTATCGCGTCGTAGAGCTGCTGCTTGGCGGTTGCAAAATCGCGGGACATCGGTTCCCGCAGTAGAACATACGTCCGCAACGAACGAAAATGCACTTTGTACGGGAATATCTCCACCCGCAACGGCCCGATCTGTATCGGGAAGGCATGGGCATCGACCGCGGCGATTCCAGCGCATTTCCTCCTGAGATTGATCTCGTCCCACCGCTGGAGTGTAGTTCTTGGCGGGCCAACCATTGATTTACGAGGCGAGAATGCCATTATCAGCTTGTTATATGGTCTCAGCCGCTCCATCCATTCGGACATCTGATTCCAGAGCTCGATGCCGGTGAACTTATCGCACGACCAGTCTGTCCACGGGAACGGCGGGTACTTCCCCAGCCGGTCGCGAATTTCATCGGGATGCGCTATAATCCCCACAGCCCTGTCCTCAGCTCCGGCCGCTACAACCTGCGAGGCGGTGAAGTCCGGCGGATACACACTCGGAGAATCAAACAGGAGATAGTGATTGTTATCCTCGGCGTCGTTGTGTTCGTAGCCAACTGTGACCAACGTATTGCCGTAAAACCCCTCTTTACCGTTTTCCTTGTTGGAGAGAGTCATATGGTCGGTGAACATCATGAAATCGAGCCCCACCTCCTGTCCAATCGCCGCCACTTCTTCTATGGTCTTCGTGCCATCGGACTCGGTAGTGTGGACATGGATCACACCCGAGTAGCAATGCCAGTTGCCTACGTTGTTAGCCATGACTGAGCTTCTGCGTGTGCGGCACTTTTCTGAAGATGAACAGCCCGATCAACACCATAGCGGCCAGCGACAGCACGCCCATCTTATACGGGAGTTTGGCGGCATCCGTGCTCGTGAGATGAAGAAACTCCGCTACGCGGCTGCCCAACGCGCGCTCGGGATGAAAGAGATACACCATGCCGGTCCAGACGAGTGGCCCCACAATCGCAGCAGCCCGACCCGACAGCGAGAAGATACCGAAGAACCGACCCAATTGGTCGTGCGACACCAGTTCCGCCAGCATCGGACGAGTGGTGGTCCAAAGTCCGCCGAGGAAAATGCCAACCATCGATCCAAGCAGCCAAATGACAGCCATATTGTCAACCAGCACAAACATGAGAAGCGCCACAACCCACCCGGTGAAAATCACGACGAGCAGCTTCTTGAGCGACCATCGCTCTGCAATTTTACCTATGACAAACGAGCCGATCACCGCTGAGATGGTCGATATGATCAGGAACAACGATATCTGGCTTTCAGCCAACCCAAGCACGACAGAGCAATACAGCCCGATATTCAGAATCACGGTGGCGACGGCATCCTCCACGAAATAATCGGCGATCAGAAAACGAAGAACACCCGGATACTGGCGTGTGTTCCTGAGTCCATCCCAAACCTCACGATAGGCGGTTGCTATTGGTACTCTCTGCGGCTGATGTCCTTTTCGCTCGCGCACCCAGAAATAGAGCGGTAGCGCGAAAACCAAAAACAGGAACGCTGTCGGTAAAAATGCGCCAGCCTTGCCGGAGCCATCGACATACGGAATCTCGACTGAAAAGAGCGAACCGGTGACAAACGGCAACACCAGGATCATGCCAATTATAGAGCCGATATAGCCAAACGCCACGCCAACGCCCGAAACAAACCGTGCCTGTTTTCCCTCGGCGACCGAATATAGTAGCGCGTTGTAGAACGGCATGCCCCCTTCATAGCTGAAATTCGCGATAACAAACAAGACGATGAGTCCCAGTATCGGGCCGGTCGCCGCCACCGACATGGCGCCCACAGACAGACAACAAGTCACGGTGAACAGAAGCAGAAACAGTTTCTTCTTGGCGGAATGGTCCGACAGCGCCCCCAGCGCGGGAAGCAGTGCCGCAGCAATCACCATCGATACGGCGAACGCAATGTCGAAATAGTGATCGCTGTAGTGCAGGTCTTCGACAATGTATCGCTTCAAATAGAGTGAAACGATATTCATCGAATAGATCGTGTTGGCGAAATCGTACAGCGACCAGGCGATGACGTCTTTCCGCCAGACAGAACGCAGTTTGGTCATGAACTAAATACCAAGCTGGCCGGAGATGGTCATCATGCCGTCGCGGACCAGAAGCAGGAATTTTTCGAGGTCCAGTCCGAGGTTGGAGCAGGCAGCCATGTTCTCGCGGGTAGCGCCCGCGGCAAACCGTTTCTCTTTGAATCGCCGCAGCATGAACTCGGCATCAATAGGAGCAAGCTTCTTCTCCGGGTGCATCAGCGCACAGGCCACGATGAATCCGGTGGTGGGGTCAACCGAATAAAGCGCCCAATCCAGTTTGCTCTTACAAGGGACATGCCCCGGATGGGCGTGGATGGCGTAGATCATGTCGGCCGGTAGCTCGTATTTGGCCAACCACTCTTCGGTTAGGTACGTGTGACGGGGTGCGTCATCTTTGGTCTCGTTGTAGTCGAGGTCATGCACCAAACCTACCAGCCCCCAGTAATCCGGGTCTTCACCAAGCTCCACTGCCAGCCGCCGCATGCCGGCCTCTACCGCCAAGATGTGTTTGAGCAGATTGTTGACGCCGATTTTCTCGACGACCAATTGATATGCGGATTCACGGGTAAGATTGAGATTCATGGTGGGGTCAATAAACGCCCGAACGTGGAGTAAGTCAAGAAATGGGTTCAGGACTCCAGCGCGCCCTACTTCCCAGCCTTCTTCTTGCTCACGTACAGCATATCCAGATACCCCACGCCGCGAGAGCCAAAATACGATTCCTGTTTCGCATACACCGGGTCCCGAAGTGCCGAGCCGAGCGTCACAAACGAGTATCCCTCATCCTCAAGCGCCGTCAACATATCGTCGAGATACGTTGCGTTCAGACGGTTGGCGCGGAGCCGAAGGATCTGCTTTACCGGACGCCCGACCAGTTGCTCCGCCAAATCCTCAGAACGCTCAATCTGGTCAATAACATGATTAACATACTCATTAAGCAACCGCTCGTACTGCGCGCTGTCTGGGACTTTGCCGAATTTCTGCATCGCCAGGTCGTAGGTAAAATCATCCGGCACGACAGAAGCGTGCGCTACCACGTTGCCAACACCGGCCAGGTAATCCCGTATCTTGGTTTTTGTCTTTGGGTCCGTGCCATAATGCAGGAACGGATACCGGAAATACCGGGCCTTCTGTCCGAACCCCACGAGCATCTCCTCGATTTCGCGCTGGCCGGACTGTATCTCCTGCATGAATTGATCCGTGCTGAGTCCCTCGATATCCTGATTGGAATAGGTCATCGTCCCAAGGCCATGCCCCTCGTTCAGCCAGTCCCCCAGCAGGTCGTACTGTCCATCGATGTTCAGCCCTACCACAAATCCGGTCGCTGTGATCTCATGCTTCCGGAGTGCTTCGAGTATCATATACGTGATCGCGTTGGCATCGACCTCGCCAAACGACAGCGCTGCCGGCAGTTCATCGAACGTGATCGCGATCTGCTTTCCTGTGCTGGGCTTTGCGGGCTTCTGATCCTGTGCCTTGGAATCGGCCGGACCGGTGAGCACAGTCAACAGAGCAATCACAAAGGCGAGTCTCTTTGCGGATGATATCGCTGAACCTGACTGCCGTGTCATGGTCATCTCACCTGATGGAACATCATGAAATTGGTTGGTGCCGTGGAGCCAAACGGCGCCCCGCCGGTGATAACCACCGTCTCCCCTTTGGCGCCCAGCGAATACTTGGCACATAGTTCGTCCACCACGGCCAGCATATCGGCAAACGATTTCGGTTGCTTGATCTGTATCGGGTACACCGACCGAAACAATGACAACTGACGCATCACCTGCTGGTCCGGTGTGAGCGCTATGATAGGCTGAGTAGGAAACAGATTGGACAGCATTTGGGCTGTGAAGCCCGATGTTGTAAACGCAAATATCATCATTGCGCCGGTATGCATATCGGCCCGGCTGACCGCCTCGGCAATCGCAAACGGAATCGGCGGCACGACCGTCCGGTCCCGCTGTCCCAGCTCCGGAGGGTGGCACGAGGGCTCGGTCGTCTCGATCACCGAAGTCATTGTTTGGACAGCCTCGAGCGGGTATTGCCCGGTGGCGGTCTCGGCCGAGAGCATGACGGCATCAGCGAAATCGAACACCGCACCCGCCACATCGTTGATCTCAGCTCTCGTCGCTCGTGGCGAGAACCGCATCGACTCCAGCATTTGCGTGGCCACGATCACCGGCTTGTGGTGTCGGTTCGCCAGCGCCAATATCTTTTTCTGAAGCCGAGGCAACTCGGCCGGTGGGAGTTCGACGCCCAGGTCACCGCGAGCGACCATGACGCCATCGGCTACCAGCAGGATATTCTCCAGGTCTTCAATCGCCTCGCGCTTTTCGAGTTTGGCGATCACGCGCTGGTGCCCCTTGGCGCGATGAATCAGGCTTTTCGCCTGAAGGATATCATCGCCGGAACGCACAAACGACACCGCCAGATAGTCGGCATCCGATGCTACCGCTGAGGCAATATCGGCCTTGTCCTTCTCCGTTATGGTTGGTATCTCTATCGTGCTGTCCGGGAGGTTGATCCCTTTTGCGGGAAGTACTGTCCCTGCGTTCAGAGCCTTGAGTACTACCTCACGACTTGAGGCCTTCAGCACTTCAAATGCCAGTACGCCGTCATCAACGAATACCCTCTCCCCCTTCTTCACTGATTTGAGAATGGCCGGATGGTTAACACCGACCGTGCTACCAGCCAGGTTCGAGGTCCCCGATGTCAAGGTAATGTGTTGTCCCATGCTGATCGGCAATGACCCCTCAAACCGTTCAAGCCTGAACTTAGGTCCGGACAGGTCGAATAGGATTCCGACCGGGTACGGGGCCCCTTTGGTCCCCTGGCGAATCGTTCGAACGGCTTTGGCGTAATCGGCACTGTCTCCGTGCGAACAATTGACACGGAAGACGTTGACGCCTGCCTCCACGAGGCGGCGGATGATAGTCGGATTGGCTATAGCAGGACCATAAGTGGCCAGAATCTTGGTTTTCTTCATGGCGGGCAGAAAGGCACAAGGGGACGAACTTAGCAACAAAAAACGGGTCAAAAGGGGGCCGGACAAGTCGATTCCGACAGAATTACCGCCTCGTAAGCAATTGTTTAACAACAGCATAACCGAAAACCCTGGCTGCATCGCAAGGTAGCTCTTCCCTTTTGGTGTATAATGCCATATATTATGGCCCCCGTTGACAGCAGACGATCTGAAAGGGACTTTACAAATTCAAAGGGGTAGGAAGGTATGTCTAAGAAGGTTTTGATAGCCGTGAACAACATGATCTTCACCTCCAAGATCATGTCGGTACTCGACAACATGGAGGCCGAGGGGATCAAGGCGATCCGCTCAGACGAGATCTTTACCAAAGCTCAGGAGTTGCGCCCCGACCTGATCATTATCGATCTCAATCTGAACGGTATCGAGGCCCCATCGCTCATTAACAAGCTCCGCTCGTATGGCGCCACCAAGACGATACCGATTGTCTGCTATTCGCCGCACGTGCTGGCGGACCAGATGAAGGCGGCCATGACCGCCGGCGCCACTGAAGTACTGCCGAACTCGAAAATGACCTCACGCATGCAGCAGGTGCTGGGCAAGTACATCGGCAACTAAGCCTACTGACGGCTTGTTATAGAACCGGGACGATTGTCCCGGTTTTTTTATGCGAATTATCGAACTACACATCGAGGTGAGCGACTTGGAACGGTCGCTTGCGTTCTATCAGCAGATTCTGCCCCACGCAAAAGTGACCCGTTGGGACGATGGCTCCGCCCTTGCCCTGGTGCTTAATGATGGTTCCGCATTTGGCCTGTGGCAAAAGGGGAAGCAGGGGGTGTTCGCGGGCCGGGCGGCCGAACATCTGCATTTCGCATTGCAGGTCTCTGACACCGAATTTCAAGAGACAAAGACCCGCCTGATTTCGCTGGGGGTCGAGATTCAGGAGCGTACCTGGAAAGGGGGACAACGTTCGGTCTATTTCACGGACCCCGACGGTCACCAGGGGGAGTTCATCACCTGCGACTGGAACGAACTGACTTCGTAATGGATCTTTCGCGACTTCTGTGTCGTATATCCTACCTTCAACCCACAAGGAGGTGCACATGACAGTTCAAGAACGACAGGACAAGCTGGTTTCCTATGGGAAGGCACCGGAACAACTCCGCAAGGCCTTGGGCGATTTTCCCAAAGAAGTTTGGAAATACAAACCGGCGCCGAACCGGTGGAGTATTCACGAGATCATCATCCACCTGGCTGACGCCGAGGCCAACTGCTACATCCGCGCTCGCCGTTTTGTCGCAGAACCGGGGAAAGCTGTCATGGCGTATGACCAGGACAGCTGGGCCGAGAAACTGGGATATCATTCGCAGAGCGCCGATGCCGCCCTTGAACTGTTCGGGTTGCTTCGCAGAATGAATCACGGACTATTGAAGTCTGTACCGCAGGATGTCTGGGATTCGCACACGGTCGAACATTCGGAAGTGGGGACTATGACACTCGACCAATTTCTGGAGATATACGACCGCCACACGCCGGGGCATATCCGCCAGATGCAGGAGAACTACCGGCACTGGAAAGAGCACCGGAAGTAAGCGGGCGCCGTTATTTATTATCCAGCGCCTTGAATTCGCCGGTCGCTTCTACAAGCACCGGATACTCCTCCACTTGAGCGGGAATGGCTCGCTTCAGTTCTGCGGTCATGCTGACCACAAACACCTTCAGACAGGGCTTGCCATTCTGTTCGCCAATGCCAGTCCCGATTACACCCGGCAGAGCCATCCACTTGTCGGTGTAATCGCTGAGGACTTCTTCAATCGATCGCGACGCCATGGTATCCTGACTCTCCACTGTTTCGGATTTCTTGCCTGCCTCGGCGCAGCCGGACGCTATCATGCCAACCGAGGACAGAAACCCAACGCCTATCAACACTCCAATTGCAGTCAGTCGTAGTGTCATTCTGTTTCTCGGACTCCCTTCACCCATAGTAGAACGCATTCTGGGGGAAAAAGCAAGGCGGGGACTCAACGAGTTCCCGCCTTTGCAAAAGAAATCGTGTTTTGCTATTGATTGCAAATCGTAGCGTTGAAGCGCTGTAGCACGACATTGATCGGCGTGCCGACCGCTTCGCCTCTGCTGGTTCCGGCAAAGAGCAGCCCCACCGGGTTATTGGACGAATTGTTGGTGACTGCCAACGAACCGGAATCGCCGGACTTGATGACACCGCGCGAAGTCATGAACTGACCTATGAACCTCGCCGTGCCATGGGAATACCCCACGCTTATGGTCACGTTAATGGCGGTTATGGTGCCAGTAGTCAGCGAACTGGTCCGGCCGACTTTCTTGATCGCCAGCCCTACTGACGGCGAGACGGTGGTTGAACTGGGATAGCCATAGAAGCCTGCCAGCGTGGCGCAGGTCACATCGGTAGTGGAGAACTGCGCGATAGCCGCATCCATCGTGTTGTTGGCGCTGGCACTGAAGGTAATGGGATAGAAATCGGACAGATCAGCCACTTTGTCATTGGCGATATTAGCACACAGCGGCTTTGCGTCATATCGGCCCGGCTGATGGATATCCTCGCCGATCGCTGCCTGATTCTCTCTGGCTAGCACGTGATTGTTACTCAGAATATACTTTTGACCGCTCTTCACGACCACACACCCGATAGTGCCCGCGGCACATTCGTTGTTATTGCCGACTGATACGCCAATCGGAACCGGACGATACCGCTTGGTCAGCGCCATTGCATAGAATGGACCGGTTTCCTCTACTGAAACCGGGATACCATCAATGACCGGAGCGATCTTACCGGCTGAGGCGACCGTACCCGATGTGTACACTTTGATACAGAGGTTTCCGTTCTCATCGACACCGGTACCGGTACCAACCACGCCGTCGATATTCATCAGCATGTCAGTATTACGGTCCTGGATACCCATGACCTTTGAGACCGCCTCAGGATTGGTGGCGGCTATGTCGGTGATGTTGTTGGCGGTCGGAGTCTGATTGTTGTTGCAGCCGACCCAGTACAGGGCGGTGACCAGAAGGATCGCGGACACCAATGCGATCAGACCAAAGCGCGTCTTCCTCATGATGCTCTTCCTCCAAAGGGTTTTTGAGGTATTACTATCATTCGTGAAAATGACTACCGACTTCGTTCGGGGGATAATCGAACAGCGTCGGCAATTCGCGGCTCCTTAACCTGCTGATACAGGGGGACGCCGTCCGGTCCATGAGGACCTTACCAACAATATTTCTCCGCGCACCTCCTTTCCCGCGACCTCTTACCTTTGCCTCTGGCACCTGAGCTGGTGTATTGCCTACTGGCACGCCAGCCAACAGCACCTAATACAATGGAAATAAGCAGGGATCTTACCCCGTCTTGCACTCACGATGTTAATTATGACAACCCCCGGTGCGGCTGCCCGGGGACCCTGCTGAATGCCGCTGGCAGCCTCTCGCCCGCGTGGCGGGCTTCAAAGGCAAACCAAACCTGTCACGGCTGCAGCTACCGTGAAGGATAAGCTAACGCTCATCTCCGAAGATACAAGAAGAATTTTATGCCACGTGCCACATGGACCGTGAACCACCCGTCAACAAGGGGACCCTGTCTAAATCGGCTGACTGCCACCATCTGAGACGCTACACTTTATGGCGCAGGGCGGTAGCAATCGCGCGCCTACGTGCAGGTCAGAGAATCAGGAGAAATAGGTTTGACGGTTGGTGTTCTTAAAGATTGTGCGGAAGGGGGGACTTGAACCCCCACGGATTGCTCCACTACCCCCTCAAGATAGCGTGTCTACCAATTCCACCACTTCCGCATCGATTCAAAAGGCAGAACTATTCGTTGTCCTGCCCAAAACGAACGTAGCCGGTCACACCCTCACGTAAGGCGGTGTGCCAACTCAGTAATCTACTTGCCGGTGTCGCCGGTATTGAACGGCGACGCCTCGCCCGGGGTGACCTGCTGAGTCCCTTCCTGACCGGGCGTGGTCGGTTGAGCCTGCTGTTGCTGCTGCATCTGACGCTGCATCTCCTCTTGCGCCTGACGAGTCACTGCGGACTCACCGGTTGCCGCCGGGGCACCAGTAGTACTAGATCGGGTCTGGCCGGACATGAACGCCAGCGCCCCGCAGTTGAACATGAACAAAATTGCCAGCACCGTAGTGGCTTTGGACAAGAAAGTCGCGGCGCCACGACCGCCGAATACGGCGCTCGACAGCCCGCCGCCAAAAGCAGAACCGGCCAGCCCCTCGCCTTTACTGGATTGCATTAGCACGACCAGAATGAGCGCCAGACAGACCAGCACATGAAAGATCACCCATGCAACAAACAACGAATATACCTCCGCTTAACACGCGTTAATAATCGCACCAAACTCCTCGGCCACCAGGGACGCTCCTCCTACGAGAGCACCATCGATATTCGGCTGCGACAACAGCCCCTTGGCGTTGTCCGCCTTCACCGAACCACCGTACAGGATCGGAAATTCCGAGGCCGACCGCTGGTCGATCCCGGATACCATATCTCGGACGAACCTGTGTATGGCTTCCGCCATGTCGGGCGTTGCCGTCCTACCCGTCCCGATTGCCCAGACCGGTTCGTAGGCGATGACGATCTTTTTCAAATCGTCCGGCCCGAATCCAGCCAGGACACCGCGTACCTGAGTTCCGACCACGTTTTCGGTTTGACCGGCCTCCCTCTGGGTCAGCGTCTCACCGACACAGATGATGGGTGTAAGACCGGCTGCCAAAGCGGCTTTCGCCTTGGCGTTAATCAGTTGGTCGGTTTCACCGTGATACCGCCGGCGTTCCGAGTGGCCCAAAATAACGTACGTCGCCCCGAGCGTCAAGAGCATGGCGGCTGAAATATCCCCTGTGTACGCTCCTTTCTGATGCTGCGACATGTCCTGGGCGCCGAGCGCTATCCGGCTGTTGCGTAATAGATTGGCCGCTGTACCGAGTGACGTGAACGGCGGGCAGACCACCACGGTGACACTGTCACGCGCCGATGGCCTTGACAAGAGGGCCTTTATCAGTACTTCCGTCTCGGCAACTGTGCCGTTCATTTTCCAGTTACCGGCGATCACTTTCCGGCGCATCTCAGACCGCTTCAACCTTGACGGCATCAGTTAACGCCGCCACTCCGGGCAGGAGTTTCCCTTCAAGAAACTCCAGCGATGCCCCGCCGCCGGTAGAGATATGAGTCAGTCGGTCGTCCAACCCGGCCTGACTGACCGCCGCTGCCGAATCCCCGCCGCCCACCACCGTTACCGCGCCCCGCATGGTCAGGTCGGCCAGCAACTTAGCAACTGCCAGTGTTCCCCGCGCAAATGGCTTGTGCTCGAACACCCCCATCGGGCCATTCCAGACGATAGTCTTTGCATCAGCCAACGCATCCGAGAATGTTTTGATCGATGCCGGTCCGATATCCAGCCCTTTCATGCCGTCCGGGATCTTCTCGATCGGTACAACTTTGGTCTGTGCTGAATCGGAAATCTCGGAGGCAATCACGGCATCTGACGGAAACAGCAGTTTCATTCTTGAACCTTGGGCTTTGGCTATGATCTCTCGCGCCAGTTCCACCTTGTCGTCTTCGAGCAGTGAGTCACCGATGGAGTATCCCATCGCCTTGGCGAACGTGAACACCATGCCGCCGCCTATTACCAGCAGATCAACTTTCGGCATTAGCTGCTGGATGACATCGATCTTGCCGGAAATCTTGGCCCCTCCGAGAATAGCGGCAAACGGCCGCTTGGGATTGTTCAAGGCGTTGCCGAGATACCGCAGCTCCTTTTCCATCAGGAACCCGGCGACCGACTGCTTGAAGAACTGCGTCACCCCTTCGGTCGACGCGTGTGCCCGATGCGCTGAGCCGAATGCATCGTTGACATAAATATCCGCAAGCTCGGCCAGTTTGCGGGCGAACTCCGGGTCGTTCTTTTCCTCTTCCTTGTGGAAGCGGAGATTCTCCAGAAGCAGGCACTCGCCGTTCTTGAGTTTGTTAGCACCATTAGTTGCTTGCGGGCCAATGCAGTCCTCTGCAAACGATACCTGCGATCCGAGGAGTTCCGACAGCCGTTTCGCCACCGGTCGCAGTGAGAATTCAGGCGTGGTGCCTTTTGGTCGGCCGAGATGTGAGCAGGCAATCACGCGGCCGCCGTCCCCCAGAATCTTCTTGAGTGTCGGCAGCGCCTCCCGAATCCGACGGTCGTCGGTGATGCATTGTTTGTCGTCGAGCGGTACGTTGAAATCGACACGTACGAGCACTTTCTGGCCGCGGAAATTGACATCGGCCACGGTTACTTTATTCATGGACCCTTCTCCTTCCGACCTGATCACATCATGCGCATCATGTCGACCATGCGACAGGAAAACGCCCATTCATTGTCGTACCAGCCGAATACTTTCACCAGGTTGCCATGCACGGCCGTAAGTGCCGAATCGAACACCGAGCCGTGGGGATTGCCTATAATATCGGTGGACACGATCGGCTCATCACAATACTCCAGCGTGCGGGAAAGCGGCTCTGAAGAGGCAGCCTTCTTGAATGCGGCGTTGATCTGCTCGACCGTTGCCTCTTTCTCCAGGATCACTGCCAGATCCACGAGCGACGCATCCGGAGTAGGCACGCGGATCGCTATCCCGTCGAGTTTTCCCTTCATGACGGGGATAACCTCGGCGATCGCCTTCGCCGCACCGGTTGTGGTCGGTACCATCGAGAGCGAGGCCGACCGTGCCCGCCGAAGGTCCTTATGTGGTGCGTCCATCAGTCGCTGGTCGGCCGTGAACGAGTGAATAGTGGTCATGAACCCCTTGACGATACCGAAATTGTCGAGAAGTACCTTAGCCATCGGCGCGAGACAGTTGGTGGTGCACGAACCTATCGAAATGACATGATGCTTGGTCTTGTCGTACTGGTGGGAATTGACCCCCAGTACGAACGTGCCGTCGTGCCCTTTGGCGGGCGCTGAAATAAGCACCTTGCGGGCACCGGCGGTGAGATGTTTGGAAGCATCCTCTTTGGTGGTGAATTTCCCAGTGCATTCTAGCACGACATCGGCGCCAAGCTGCTTCCAGGGGAGCTTGGCCGGGTCTTTTTCAGCCATCACCGGAATCTTCTTGCCTTCCACCACGATCTTATCACCGTCGACCGCCACTTCAGCCGGATACCGTCCGTGGATGGAATCGTATTTGAGAAGGTGCGCCAGTGTTTTGGCATCGGTGATGTCGTTAAGACCGACTACTTCCATGTCGGTCCCACGGGCCGCTTTCAGCACCAGCCGGCCGATTCGTCCGAATCCGTTGATACCAACTTTCATTATGTCTCCTGTTACATTATACCCGACGGATGATCATCTGCGAGTTGTGAACGGCAGCACGTACTTGATACCGACAGTGACGGTGAGCGCGTCATAGTTGCGCACCGAAATGAGGTCTTTCGAAAAATGGATGGGCATATACGCCACGTTGGCGTCAAGAGCGATATTGTGCGCCACCGAACAGTCCACGCCGCCGCCAAGAACGAAATTGAGATCGGTCTGTGATTCGCCGACAAAGGTCACGAACGGGTCAACCGAACTTGTGAACTGGATGCTGTTCCGCCCGTGATAAATGCCACCACCCCCCATGACATAGGGCTGGAACCGGTTGCTGATGCCAGCCAGCGGATACAGTTTGGCGCGGAGTTGAATGGGATAAACGATCAGATTGCCGAATATTGACTGCCCGTTGTCGTTGATGCTCACGTCACCACGGTTGACGATACCGGCGGCCAGTTCGACCATGAGAGCGGGAACCAGCCGATAGCCGAAATACCCCTCGAAATAGAAACTTCCTTCCTTGACATCGGTCTCATAGTAGGAACCATCGAGCGTATCGGCCTTAAGCGGCTTGCTTCCCATGTTGGACCAGACGCCGAGCCTGAGTCCCACCTGATGGCGATGGCTGAAACCGGCATAGTCGCCGGCGGGTTTGTCAGCGGCGAATGCGCCGCACGCCACCACCGTCGCCAGAAGGCACAACACGCACGCTCTAACCAAAAAATACCTCGGCCGCTTCGTACAGGTTCTTGTCCACGAGTTTCACGTGCTTGATAACATCGACCAGCGGCACCGTTTCCAGGTGCGTCCCCTTTAGTGCCGCCATCTTGCCGAACTCCCCGTTGTGAACCATATCGACGGCGAATATTCCATATCGTGTGGACAACACCCGGTCGAACGCGCTGGGGTTGCCGCCTCTCTGAATATGTCCCAGCCGCACCGACCGACAATCGAAACCGGTCTTGCGGCGAATGGTATCGGTCACCTTGTCGGCCACGCCGCCGAGCGGGATATGCCCGAATTCATCCGGTCCAACGTCGAGCCGCACCGGCTTGGCTTCACCCGATTCGCTCTTGAGCCGGGTCCCTTCCGCCACCACCACGAGCGAAAACTCTTTTCCGCGCTGGTGGCGTTCGGTAATGGCAGTCACCACTCGTTCGAGGTCCACCGGAAACTCCGGGATCAGGATCATCGTCGCGCCACCGGCAATACCGGACTCAAGCGCGATCCACCCGGCATCACGTCCCATCACCTCGACCACGAACACCCGATTGTGCGATTCCGCGGTGGTCCGTATCCGATCAATTGCTTCGGTGGCGACATTCACCGCCGTATCAAAACCAAAGGTGCGGTCGGTTCCCCAGACGTTATTGTCAATCGTTTTGGGAACGCCGATAACCTTTATTCCTTCCTGATGCAACTTGCCGGCCACACCCAGGGTGTCGACTCCGCCAATGACTATAAGCGCCTCAAGTTTGTGATCGGTCATGTTCTTCTTGACATCACCCACCCCGTTCGGATGACTGTAGGGGTTGGTGCGCGAAGTCTTCAGGATAGTTCCCCCCATATAGAGTATATCGGCAACATCGTCGGGTGTTATAGGTTTGATCTCCCCTTCGCCCAGAAGTCCGCGCCACCCCTCGTAGACACCATAGAAGTGAAAGCCGTAGCGGGAGGTTCCCTTTTGGACGATGGCCCTGATTACGGCATTGAGACCGGGGCAATCTCCGCCGCCGGTTAGTACGCCAATATTCATAACTGCAGCCTTTCGATCAACGCGAGCACATGTTGACAAGTAACCGGACGACCTGAGTGATGTCAAGATTTTATGGGTATACAAGCGCGTCGCACGAGCATGCGGGCCGTGCGCGGATCTGTTGGCGCTCCGATCTCAGGGTGCGGCGGGGCCGGCAGGATAGAACGTGATCTGGCTGCGTCGATAGTCAAACAGCACCTTGTAGCTCTCCAATACCATGTTGCCGATATTGCCTGCCAGCTCCGATGAACCGGCCAGACCCTGCGACAACCCGGGCAGCATGACGCGCAGCGAATCAAGGTAGAGCGGACCCATATCAAAGGATCGCGCCACTCCCGTGCGTCCGTCCACCGCGCCGCCAACACCACCCAGCGCGCCGGTTTCGCGGATGTCAACGAGAAGCGTGTCGAGGCGATTCTTTTCTACGAATTCCTTGTGAAGGATCAGGCCATAGGCGTTGCCGAGATCGACTATGAAATCTCCCGGCACGCCGGATAACGCGCCCTCGATCGCCGGCACCTGCATGACGAGACGAAATGGAACCGACGTACCGCCATCGGGTGTCCGGAACCGCTCCGGTCGATAGATCGTCAGACTGGAGTCACCGTAATCTACCAACACGGGAAACCGCGAAAGAAAATCAAAGCCAATCACGCCGCCGAACGGCGCGCCATCAGCCCCCTGGTGACCGATGCCGGACAGATCCATCACCCCGCCGATCTGCCCATACAAAAAGACATCACCTACCTGCAGCGAATCGATTCGGACCATCATCACCTCAGTGAAACCGCCCATTCCTTTCGCCGGGATCGTCCCAGCAGCTTCCAGGTCGAACTCAGCTACCGCCAACTCGTTGAAAATGGTAGCCGAGGCTCCCGAATCGAGGATCAACCAGACACGCCGCTTACCATTGATGACCGCGGGGACATATATATGGCCCGCCCGATATGAGAACGGCACGCGAACAGAGTCCCCTTCGCTCACGAATCGATACCCTGTGTCCGGCTCGACCGGCATGCTGAAAACGGCGCTGTCGAACGGTTCATTGATCCGGCAGGACTCGGCGTCGAATTCGATAGTCAGTGGGACCTCCGGCGCCTCGAGCTGCGTCCGCATAGGCGTGAGAATACCGTTTACCGGCTGATAGTTGTCAAAATAGGTGACAGTCTGGACATTGTCCAACCGGCTCAACATCTGAGCAAGGACGCCGGTGGTCCCGTTGAAATACGCCAGGACGGTATCTCCCTCAGAGGGGATAAATGCTATGAGGTAAAAGCCGGTGTCCTCGCGTACGACGGTACCCTTGTACGAGACGCTGTTGCCGCGTCGCGATGGGTCCAGGTACGCGTGGGTCTCGAAATAAAGGGATTTGATGAGTTCGCGTTTTTCGTATCCGCTGATTTCCATCAGCCGCCCATTCTGGTCTCGCTGCCAGGCGATGCGGCCATCGAACCCCTGCGCCACAGAAAACTGACCAAACGACAGTTCCAGAAGGATGCGGTCCGGCGGCATCAGATACTCAGTGAAACGTCCGGGCTGACCGTTATACGTCAACTTGCCTGTTACCTTCACGTATCGCACCTGCTGCAAGCTCACCACCGCGGCCGGCCCCCCAACCGAGACGGCAAATAACGAATCGAGATCAAACGGGGAATCCGCCCGCGTCGGCGTGGCGCCGATGAAGGAAGCCCAAACCGTCATGGAGACGAACAGGCAGCACATACTGTTAGTACTCATGTTGATGATACTCCGAAATCACGATCAGTCCCACCAGCACCCACGAGGTCAGTAACGCCGTACCTCCGTAGCTCACGAACGGAAGCGGCAGACCCGTGACCGGCATCAACCCCAGGGTCATGCCGATATTCACGATAAACTGGAAGAAGAAAATACTGATAGCGCCGAAGATGACGTTGGAGGCGAACTTCGAGCGGCATCTGACGGCAATGCCGAGACAGCGGTAGAAAATATACAGGAAGAGCCCGATCACGATGAGCGTCCCCAACAGTCCGAACTCCTCCCCAAAGACAGAGAAGATGAAATCCGTGTGACGCTCAGGAAGATAGTCCAGACGCGCCTGTGAGCCGTTCAGGAACCCTTTGCCGAGTATGCCTCCGGAACCAATTGCAATTTTTGACTGGATGATCTGATAGCCGGCACCGCGCGGGTCGTAGCCGGGATCGAGAAACACCAGTATCCGCATTTTCTGATAGTCTTTCAAATGGTTCCAGATCATCGGCGTGATCATACCGAACCCGAGATTGAAGAGCATCATCACGATGGAGAAGAGAAGCCCGGGGCGGAGAATACCCAGAAAGGCGATAAGCACAACAAAGTACAGCACCCAGGAAAGCCAGTAGAACGCAGCTACGAGTGAAATGAGCGGCGACAGGATCAACAGCATGTACCAAGGCGACAACCCCGACCAAAACCAGAGCGCGAACAACAGCACCATGAAGACCAGCGATGTTCCCAGATCAGGCTGCTTGAGCACCAGCGCCATCGGGATAAGCGCGAGCGCAGCAGACAGACCCAATCGTCGCTTTGACGCAATCGGCAGTCGGGTGTATGCGAAGAACCGGGACAGCGTGAGAAGCAATGCCACCTTGCCGAGGTCGGAGGGTGAGACGCTGAACGGCCCGATATCAAACCATCGCGAGGCCCCCATGCGCGAATGTCCTACCGCCAACACGGCGACCAAGAGCACCAGCGCGACGCCATAGAAGGTGTACGCCCCGGCATCAAACAGCCGCTGCGGAGCATGGAGCACCGCCAGAAACGCCATCAAGGCGATCGCCAGCCACAGCGATTGACGCAGAAAGTAGGTTTGCTTATAGGCCGAATCGGCATAAAACTGTGCCGAGAAAATCGTGACGATGCCGATGAGCGATAAGGCGAGAAAGGCACCGATAAGCTTCCAGTCCAGGGCCCGATAATCGATTCGCGTCATCATGGCTTTGTCTCGAGTGTCGCTGTCTGGGCCACCTGGAGAGGGATCCCGAGTTTCTTCTTCATGTAGGTCTCGATGACTTTCCCCACGATCGGCGCCGCTACCTCGGAACCATGTCCTGCATTCTCGACGATCGTGCAGACCACGATCTCCGGGTTTTCGATTGGCGCAAAGCCGACAAACCAGGAGTGGTCTTTGCCGTGCGGATTCTGTGCGGTTCCGGTCTTGCCGCACACAGTGTACAACTCGTTTCGCAGTCGACGCGCCGTGCCGCGCCCCCCTTCGGTAACCAGGCGAAGCCCTTCACGCAGGATTGACAGTGTCCTCGTTGAGAACGGCAACGTGAATGAAAGCTCCGGTCTGACCAGCGACTCCTGTCCGTTGGGCTTGCGAATACCGCGCACGACATGCGGCCGGTATACTTTCCCCCAGTTGGCGAGCCCGGCGTAAAACTGAGCCAATTGCAGCGGCGTCACCAGTATCTCCCCCTGCCCGATAGCGTTGTTCAGCACCAATGCCTTGGTCCAACCGTTCTTGCCGTACCGACGATCGTAATACTTGCTGTTGGGATTAAGACCGCTCGATTCGTTCGGCAAATCGATACCGGTCGGCCGGGAGAAACCGCACAGACTGTAGTATTGGCTGAGTTGATCGACTCCAACCCGAAGCCCCAACTGGTAGAAATAGACATCGCACGACATCTCGACCGCATGAATCGCCGTGGTGGTGCCGTGTCCTCGCTTTTCCCAGCATTTGAAATAGCGGTTTCCGAACTGATAGCCGCCACCGCACGACTTGAACGACGTATTCTCGTCGATCACGCCGGATTCCAGCCCAGCGCCAAGGGTCAGCAATTTGGCGGTCGAGCCGGGCGGATACAGACCATTGATTGGTCTGTTGAGTAATGGATGCGTGGAGTCATTCGAAATCTGCTGCCAGAGACTGTCGGTGACAATACCTGAGAACACGTTGGGATCAAAACCCGGGTCGGAGGTCATGCAGAGGATCTCGCCATTGCGAGGGTCGATCGCCACCACGGCGCCGCAGCAGAAAGAGTCCAATGATTCCACCGCGGTCCGCTGTACATCTTCATCGATAGTGAGCAACAGGTCCGAGCCTGCCACCGGTTGGACCGGTTCCCTGCCCTCGTACGGTCCCAGGATTTCACCGAATGCGGTGACCTCGATGAATTCGGTTCCTTCCATACCGCGTAGCGGCTGATCGTACTGCTTCTCAAGCCCTTTCTTGCCTATCGTTGCCCCCATGCGATACATCCCGGCAACTGCTTTCGCCATCTCCTGTTCGGAGACCTCGCCGACATGCCCGGTGAACGCCTCCGCCGCGAGCGAGTCGTCGTACATACGCACTTGATCCAACTGATAGCTGACACCGGGGAATTCGGAGTTCTGTTCCTCGAGCACAGCCACGATATCGAACGGGATATCTTTTCTCACCGGCGCCGGTTGATAGGGGGTCACCTGTGTCTTCCGAATCCGCTTGCGAAGCTGGAGCGTGTCGAACCCGATTATGCGGGACAGGTTGTTCAGGGTGCGCCCTTTCACCTCTTCGGCCGGGACAACAGAAACCGTATAGCTGGGACGATTGGAGACAATGATCCGCCCCTCCCGGTCCAGCATGGAACCGCGCTGTGCCTCTACCGGCACGACCCGGATGCGGTTGTTTTCCGCCAGCTGCGTCATTTCTTCGCGCTGAATTATCTGCAGTTTGAACAGACCGAACAGGATGAACAGCGCGGCGGCGACTATCAGCCCTTGCGCCACCCGCCGTCGGCTATCCAATGAAAGCGTATACCGGTCCATCTGTTATCTCTCCGAGGCCGCCTGTTTGCGGGTCAGCCCCAGAATATAGTCCCGCAGGTAGAACACCACTGCCACCAGCGCCAGTGTATACACGGCGCCCCCCATGGCGGTTCGCCATAATTGGTACGGCAGATTATCGGCCCGTTCTATCACCAGCGTACAGGCATTGTGCACGAACACACCGGCGAACAGAACGGACAGTTGCGCCGCCAGCGAATCAGCGTTGAGCCGACCCTTGCCATAGAACACCGCCACGGCGATCGCGGCGGTGAACAGAACCTGCCAGCCCATGGTCAGAGGTGTCCCGGCCGAGGCAACGATCGCCACGCCGCACGCGAACCATAATGTGAGCAGTTCCGTTTTTCGCCAGGCCACCATGAGCACCAGAAGCATCGGCAAATTGATCGAAATGCCAAAGAACGAGCTGAACGGCCGCAGGAGCGCCTGAAATGCGGCGACGAGTATCAACATGAGAAGATACGGAATGGCGTTCATCGCCCCTTGGCCCTCAATACGAATAGCTCGTCAAGAGAGTTGAAATCGGCCGCCGGCGCCAGACGCACTTCGCAGAAGGGGTCGTTCTCCGGACGGTCCACGGCGATAACGGTCCCCACAATCAATCCCGCCGGATACACACCCCCCATGCCGGAACTCAGGATCTGGTCCCCGGGCTTGACATCGCCGCGTGTCGGGATGTTGTCAACGATCAACCCCTTGGTCATGATGTATTTGGCGATCCCCATTTCCCGGCTCTCCGAGACCCGCACGGCCACACGGCTGGTCGGGTCCGTCAATAATTGCACAGTGGCGAACGTGCTGGAAACCGACACCACCCGCCCCACCAGTCCCTCTTCACTGATGATCGGCTCGCCAATAGAAATACCGTCAATAGCGCCACGATTGATGACCGCCGACGTAGGGATCCGTACACCGTTGGTCGTGGTGACCTCGGTCGGCATCAGGCTGTAGCCGAGCGGCGTTTCAAATCCGAGGATGGAGCGAAGGCGGATATTCTCGCGGCCGGACTCCTCCAGCATGGTCAGGCGCACTTTGGCGTCAACCAGCTCCGTGCGGAGCCGCATGTTCTCCTCGTCGACGCGGACGAGGTCCCGCAGGGTGTTGTGGATCTTGAAAAACGGGTAGTAGAGCCCGCGAAGTACCACTTCGCTGGCCAGATTACTGACGCCGAATTCCGGGGAGATCAGAACGATACCCAGCAGAAAGACCACCAGGTAATGAACTTTGCGCCAATGTCGGGAGAAAAGGTTTGAGATCCATCTCATGTGTCACGGCGTCCCAGCCCGACAGCGCCCTTAGTTTACGTTATCCATGAGTGCCAGCACGTCGCCGGGCGAATTCGCCTGCATCAACTTCTGTCGATTCTCTTCCGACTTCATAAGAAATGACAGCCGCGCCATAACATTCAGGTGAGCGCCGATGGCATCCTCCGGGGCGGCGATCAGGAAAAACAGGTGCACCGGCTTGTGATCCATCGCCTCGAACTCTACGCCTTTGTGGCTCCGTCCGAACGTGATCACGATCCCTTTGGCGGCACGGGTCTTGGCGTGCGGAAACGCCACGCCATAGCCTACCCCGGTCGTGACCAGGTTCTCGCGCTCGCGGACATCTTCCAGCAGCTCGTTCCTATCCTTGATCATGTTGGAGGTGGCCGCCAGATCGACCAGCTCCTGAATAACACCATCCTTCGACGATGATTTCAGATTGAAGAGTACCAGACTTTCGTCGCAGAATTTAGACAATTTCATAGGCTCAACCTTTACGTTATAGTCTCTGCTTCGTCCAACAGCAGTACCGGGATGCCGTCCGCCACGCGAAAACGGAGTTTGCAGCCATGGCAGTCGAGAACGCCTTCCCGTTCGCGGTATTCGAGCTTCCCTTTGCATTTCGGGCACGCCAGTTTTTCGAGTAACGACTGGGGCAGCGCCGCCATTTCTCTAATACTCCCTGAATTCGCCCATGCGGCGATATTTGGCCAGCCGTTCGGCCAGCAACTGGTCGACCGGCTTCTGCTTCAGTTCCGTCAACACGCGAATCAGCTCCGTCTTGACCGACGCGGCCGCGTAGACCGGGTCCGTGTGGGCGCCGCTCGGCGGCTCAGCGATGATACCGTCGATTATGCCCAGATTCAACAAATCTTCCGCCGTTACTTTCAGCGTCTCCGCGGCTTCAGGGGCACGCGCCGCATCACGAAACAGGATCGCGGCGCATCCCTCCGGCGAAATAACCGAATACCAGGCGTATTCCATCATCAGTACCCGGTCGCCGACACCGATCCCCAGCGCGCCGCCGGAGGCCCCTTCACCAATTATCACCACCACAATTGGTACGCGTAACTCAAACATCACCTGGATGTTCTTCGCGATCGCTTCTGCCTGTCCCCGCTCTTCGGCACCGATCCCCGGATAGGCCCCGGGCGTGTCGACCAGAATAACTATCGGAAGATGGAATTTGTCCGCCAGGCCGAACAATCGGCGCGCCTTACGGTATCCTTCCGGGTGCATCATGCCGAAATTGCGCAGCAGTTTCTGCTTGGTGTCGCGTCCCTTCTGCTGCCCGATGATCATGATCGGCTCACCGTCGAGTTTTGCCGGTCCCCCGACCACCGCTTTGTCGTCGGCGAAACCGCGATCGCCGTGCAGTTCGATAAAGTCGGTGGTCATCAGGTGGATATAATCGAGGGTATGGGGACGTTTGGGATGGCGCGACAACTGCACCCGCTGCCAGCGGGTCAGGCCGGAATAGATCTCCTCGCGGAGTTTCTCCAGCTTCTTCTCCATCATGGCGATCTCGCCGGAGAGTTCGATGTTCTCCCCTACCGCGAAATCCTTCATGTCGGAGATTTTCTTTTCGAGCTCCAGAATGGGACGCTCGAAATCCAGATACGGTCCGTCGGCCATGGTCGCTTTCTTGTCGTTTCGCTACGAAGGGGACCCATTCGGGGGGTTCCCCCTGGCCCGCTTCCATCGGGCCGAGCCGGACATAAAGATAAAAATCCCCACCAAAATAACAACCATAAAAAGGACCAAAAACCCAAAGACTACCAAGCGGTTCCACAAGAACATGGCCAGCGCGAACAGGCCAAAAACCGCCGAGAGCAGATAGAAGAACAAGACGATTTGGCGGGGTGTCAAACCGGCGTGCCCCAGATAGTGGAACAGGTGGCGCCGGTCGGCTTGCATGACATTGCGGCCGGACAGCATGCGCCGCACGAACGACAACCCGGTTTCCAGAAGCGGCACTCCCAGCGCAATCAACGGCACGTAGAGCGCGGCCGCCGTGAACGACTTGAAGCGCACGAGCAGCGAGACAACCGCGAAGTAATATCCGATCTGCAGCGCTCCCGAATCCCCAAGGAATATCCGTGCCGGATATCGATTCCAGAACAGAAACACGGCCAGAAAGCCGGACAACGGCAGCGTGAACACCAGCGCGGACCAGGCATCGTACAGTCCTCCGATGATCGAAAGCGTGATCGCGCCGATCAATGACACGCCGGCCGCGAGACCATCGAGTCCGTCGATCAGGTTAATGGCGTTGGTTAGTGCGACAACCCACAGGATCGTGAGCAGGGCCGAAAATCCGCCGACCTCAATCTCGCCGTAGAACGGGATACTTAGCGGGTCGATACCAAGCCCGCCTGCAAAGAGCAGCAATCCCGCGACTGCTTCGGCGAGCAATTTTACCCAGGCCGATAATGGTCGAAGATCATCGAATAGTCCGACAAGAAACACCAGGACGGCCCCGGCGTACACAAACGCGACCGGGCCGGCCAGCTCCCTCCAGAATTCGTCTGAGATAATCGTCAATGTGACGATCCCTCCCCAGAGTGCAAGAAACAGGACCACACCTCCGAGGAACGGTACCGGACGCTTGTGCCGTTTGTGTCTGCCTGGAAAATCAAGCAGCGCAAATCGCTCACTGGCGCGGATGGCGATAGGAATGCTTATCGCGGTCACAACCGCGCTGACAAAAAAGATGACCACCAGGTCGGCAGGGATCATTCGGGTCTCCGTGAACGCCTCTCCGGGAGAATTCCCACCAGGACTAAATTGACCGTCAGAAGCACCGGCAGGAGCAGCATCGAGAAGCCGTTCGGCACGTGCTTCAGAAAATACTTCCAGACCGAATAGTGGTGCAGCCAGGCGCGGCGAAACCGACCAGCAGATGCTCCCCTGCCCCAGGCATGCACGCCCCCTGCTGACGGCACGAACAGATTGACGAAGCCCGATTGGTGCAACCGCAACGACAGATCGGTGTCTTCCATGAACATGAAAAAGCGTTCGTCGAAGCCACCGATCGCATGAAATCGTTCGCGCCGGGTCATGACAAACGTTGCAGCCACTGCTTCGACCCCAGTCGTTACGGCGTAGTCGGGCAGCGTATACCAGGTGCCGCCAAACCAGCGGGACAATGTCGAACCTCGCGAGAAGAGGATGTTGGCGGTCGTTGGGAAGACCCGGCAATTAGGCTGGAACGCACCGTCCGAGAACCGCAAACGCGCCGAGGCCAGGCCGGCGCGAGGGTTGTTCTCCTGCGCTTTCACCAGTGCGGACAGCGACCCGTTGTCCACCTGCACATCCGGATTGAGAAAGACCAGATAGTTCCCCTTGGCAATGCGCGCCCCCTGATTACACGCCACCGCAAAACCGCGATTCCGCTCGTTATGTATTACCTTGGAATCAGGAAAGAAAGCCAGGACCTGTTCAGTCGAGTCGTCGCTCGAATTATTGTCCACGACAATAAGCTCATCGACGGACGGTCGGAGTTCCGAGCTGAGGCTGGTCAGGCAGTCGGTCAGCGCCGGCAGCGAGTTACAGGTGACGACGACTATCGATATGGAGTCGGATGACACTGCACGGGTGCCATTCAATTAAACTTGCCGATCAGCGATTTCCACCGCAGCAGCCAGACTTTCCAGACCGCTTCGCGGACGATTTTCTTGGACATCTTCGATGACCCGGCCACCCTATCGATAAAGACGATCGGGATCTCTTTGATGCGAAACTTCTTCTTCCAGGCGCGCATGGTCATCTCGATCTGGAAACAGTAGCCGGACGAATGGACATCCTCCAGATTAATCGTTTCGAGTACTTCACGGCGAAAGCACTTGTAACCGCCGGTAGCATCTCTGATCGGAAGGCCGGTGACAACCCGCGCATACTTGTTGGCGAAATACGAAAGCAGAAGGCGCGACATCGGCCAGTTAATAACATTGACTCCGGATATATACCGCGAACCGATCACCAAATCATGGGTCTGGATCTCACGCAGAAAGTCTTTGATATATTCAGGGCCATGTGAAAAATCGGCATCCATCTCGAACACGAAATCGAAAGACTGCTCGATGGCCCAGGTGAACCCGGCGATATATGCCCGTCCCAGCCCTTCCTTTTTCTCGCGGTGGAGCACGTGAACTTTTGGCTCAGCATTGGCCAGGCGTTCCGCAATCTCGCCGGTGCCGTCGGGCGAACTGTCATCGACTATGAGAACGTGGATTCGCGGATCGAGCGGAAGTACCGCGTGGACGATTTTTTCGATATTGTCGCGTTCGTTGTACGTGGGGAAAATAATAAGGGCCCGTTGCATAACAGTTACTTTGCCATCACTTCTACCGGCTTACTCTTCCGGCGGTTACGGAAAAAATGCAGGCCAATGATAGCCAGCACATACAGCGATGTCAACCAGGTGATCATCCGCCCGGTGGTATATCTCGACGAGTGATAACGAAAAGATACGGTATGATTCCCCGCCGGAACCGCCACCGCACGAAACGCGCCATAGGCGCGAAGGAGTTTCACCGGCGCATTGTCGACATAAGCATGCCAAGAGTCATAGTAGGTATCGGCGAGGATCAGCAGCCTCGCCCCGGCCGCACTCACCCCAACGACTGCGGAATCAATATCGTGGTCGATCACCCAGGCCGAATCAGCCGCCGTCATTCCCGGTTCGATAGTGATGCCGGGGTCTTCTTCCAGATACGCATTCGTTCGCATGTTCTCCGTGCCGGTCAGGATACGCGTATTGATCTCTCTGCGGTCCGGTATAACGTGATACTGGTCGACCAGATACACCCGCGGGAAAGCGTTCTCATTTCTCATTATCTGGCTCTCACCGAACGTTGCCACCGGCGTCACCGGCTTGTCACCAAAATAGCCGGCGGGAACGGACTGATTCGGAGGCGTGATCAGATATTTAGTCCCCACCAGATTCAAAAACCGCGCATTCAGACGATTCGTCAGCGCCGGCCCCCCCAGCAGATCATCATACCACCGCAACTGGTTGCCGTGATATCCGGCTACGACTTCGATTCCGTGGAACGGCAGCACATCGGCGGTTGGGGTGATGATATTCATCACGCGGTACTCGCCCGGGTCGCTCTTGAAAAATTGGGTCACAGGTGTGGCGCCCCACTGCGGGATCGGATCAAATGTCCCGATGAACCGCTTGTCGAAACGGGCGCCATCTATTGCCGGCACCAGCACCAGCGCCATCAATATCCCCGGACCGACCTTGCCCTCGCGATACAGCCAGATACACAGCGCCGCCAGCCCCGCAAACAGGAATGACAGCCACGCCCCTGCCTGGATTGACGGCAGATTGATAAACGCGAGATCCAGTTTGCTCACCCCCTCCTGCACCATCGAGCGTGAAGCATCTGAGTAAAACAGCGAGCACCAGGTGGAGATCATAGATCGTCCGGCCGCCGAGAACAAAAGCGCCAGGAGAAGCAGCAAGGCCGGGAAACCGAGCACGAGATAGCGGAATTTCTTGTCTCGACCGGCATCATCCACGCGCCTGCCATCAAGAAGGTGCTGGAGCCCCATCGCGGCCAAAAGTGAGATCGAAAACAGAAACAAAAACATAATCATCGAAGGGGCGCGTAACGACGACACTTTGGGAATGAGATAATAAAACAGCTTAAATATCGGCGTGGTCGCGCCGAGTGCGTAGACCAGCGCAAAAAGCGCCAGTCCGCCAAAAAACCACCGCTCCTTTCGCCGCGAAAACGTCAGCCCGAATATCCCCAGGAAAAGCGCCACCACTCCAACGGATTCCGAATTGTCCTTGAAGACGTTCTTCCCCCAATAGTAATTCTTCTCATCCCCCTGAACATTCGACCCGCAGAACTCCGGAATGAGCAACGAGAACGCTTCTTCCTCGTGCATGGACCACGAGGTAGCCCAGTCCCAGCCTTTTTTGGAATCAGCGCGGGGCGAAAAATTGGTCGTGTAATTGTAGCCGGGATAAAATTGAATGGCCGATATCAAGAGGCCAATCACCACCGCGTATGCCGTGAGCAGCGCAGGCCGAATGAGCCTGGGAATCGACGTCGTCTCCAGATACAGACGGCCCAGCTTGTACACGGCATAAAACGACACCCCCCAGAGTGTGAAATACGCCATCTGTGGATGCGGTGTCAAAATGATCAGCCCGATCACGCCGCCCAACAGTGTAAAATTGAGAAACGGCTTCGCCTCAAAGCCGCGATCAAGAAACAAGATCACCAATGGGAATAATGTCGTGACAAAAATCTTACCATCGTGTCCCGGCGCCACCAGCGACACCAGATAGCCGGAGAACATGTAACAGACTCCGGCCAGAAGTGACGCCACTTTCGAAAGTTTGAACTGCCGCGCACACAAATACATAAATATACCGGACAAGAATATGTGCAGAAACAGATTCATCCCCAGCATCCGGTAGATGTTGTCGAAAAACTTCAGAAACGTCAGCGGATAGAAAATGTCGCCGTGGAAAGCATCCACAAAGGGCATCCCGCCGAATATGTACGGGTTCCACTGCGGTACCGCATGGTGCGCATCAAAGTAATTCACATAAAATGACCGGAAGAACACGCCGGCCTGGATCTGGTCGGACATGAACAGCATCTTGTTGGAGAAGATGAACTCGGAAAACAGGATGATCAGAATAACAAACAGAACGCCGAATGCAACCGGCGTGAACCATCGAGTTGTCTCCGGCTCGAATCGGGTCACCCGCCTGGGCGATACGGACGGTGTCCGCTTAGTCTTTTTGCTCAATGTACGCTCGATTGCATGCTATGTCGCTTACTTCCTGATTGCGGCTGCCGCCAGTGCGGCCGCCGTCTCCACAACTAACGACCAGAGACGCACCAGAAGCGCCAGCGCCGGTGCCACCGCGCCTACATACGGCGACAGAAGCGTCCCCAGCACCAGTTCACGCGGACCAAATCCACCCGGCGCAAAGATCATCACATATCCGATTTGGTACGCGCCATTGTAAATGCCGGCCGCCGCCACTACACCCGGGGACTGCTCCGGAAGCACCGCCAGCAAAAAGAACCAAAAGGCAATCCCCTGGGCGATCCAGCCGAGAAAGTAACCAACCAGGATGACCAGAGCAACTTTTTTGTCCAGGGTGAATTTGACCGGCGGCCGCCCGATTTTCACCAGGAGCCAGTTTCCCACTTTCAACAGGGGCTGTGGATACAGGACCAGCAGCGCGCAAAGCGCCAGGAGACCAATCACCATGAGCCAGGCGGAACCCCGTCCCAGAACCGCCACCTGCTCGGTGAGCACCAACGGCTCGACAAACGCCGCCAGCACAAACACAAGGAACGATGCCGGAATCGCGAACATCTCAGAGATGACAAAAGATGCCCCGGCTGCCTCAGCCGTTACTCCTGCCTGGCCTGCTAAATATAACATCCCAAACACCTGCCAGACCTTGCCCGGAATATACCGCGCGAGATTGGAGAGATAGGATATCTTGAATGCCATTGGCGCGCTGACCTCGTGCCCGAACCCCGCGATGATCTTCCGCCAGGTGGCGGCAAAAACGGCAAACGAGCCAAGCGCCGCAAGAACAGAAAGCAGGAGATACGCGTAGTTGAAATGCCATTCCTGCTGCCGGATCTCCGACCAGTTGACTACTACCTGTCGAACGACAAAATAAAGAACGAACGCCGTCAAAGCAGTCTTGACGGCGACGATGAGAGCTTTCTTGAACGTCATGTGAAAGGGACCGAAATATGGCGCCCTCAACCGGGTCGCTGTCGGCGGAGTTCGTCCAGAATAGCCTGCGCTTTTTTCCGAAGATCGCTCAGCTCCTCTTTCATCGCCGCCTGCGATTCGGACATGAAGCCAAGCATAAACAGCCCGAGGCCGAGACTCGACAGGAAAATCACGAGATAGAGAAGTTGCCGCTGCCCAACGCCGACGATATACCGCTCCCAGAGCGCATACAACCCGACCAGAAACGCCAGCCCGAGCAAAACCGCACCGGTCAGACCGAAATACAGAAGCGGTTTGCGCGCGAACGTGATCTGGAATTTGACCGCCAGCATATCCAGCACACCCACCGGAATCCGCCAGACTGAAAATTTCGTTTTCCCAGAGTGGCGCGGATACAGGCTTATTTTCACTTCTGCTATCTTGAACCCTTCGTTGGCTGCCAGCGGCACCAGGAAGCGGTGCCAATCCCTGCGCAGGAAGACTGATTCTGCCACTTCCCGGCGAAACGCCTTCACCGAATTCAGGTCATGCACCTTGAGTCCAAACAGTCGCCGCGAGAACGTATTGTAGATATTGGACACGAACCGCTTATTGTATTTCCCCTGTTTCCAGCCGGTGCAAATATCAGCTCCGTTCGCGATCGGCTCGATCAGCGAAGGAATGTCTTTCGGCAGATACTGGAGGTCCGCCGGATAAAACACGAACACATCGCCGCGGGCCATCGCGAACCCGGTCTGAAGCGCCTCAGTCAGCCCGCGATTGCGCGGATGGGTGGCATAACGGACAAACCCGTACTTCCGTGATGCCTCGATAATCTTCTCCAACGTGCCGTCGGTGGAGCCGTCATCGATAAAGATCAGGTCGCCGTCGAACGGCGCCGTCCGTAACATCTCCGCGAACTGCCTGCAGAACTCATCAATGTTTCCTTCCTCGTCCTTGGCCGGCACGATGGTGGAAACTACAAAGTTGTATCTGGTTTGAGCTGCCATGCCTCACTGACTTTCAATCGTTCATATTCACCGCTGAACACCGCCTCCGCGCCGGGCGCGTCGTGCAGCGCTCGTTCGAACAGGCCCAATGCCTCTTGTTTGTACTCCGGTTTCTCCGTGGCAATGAACCGGTCCCGATAGAACCGCGCCAGCTTCACCGTAAGAACATAACTCGACGGTGAAAACTCAATCGCTTTTTTGTACATCTGCTCCGCCACGTCAAACTGCCCGTGCTCTTCCGCCTGGTCGCCGATCAGGAGGCAGCCGGACATATTGGCGGGGTATAGTTCCATATATCGGCGTCCTGCTTGTTCCGCTAATAGGGTCTCCCCTTCCCGGTACGCCTGGGATAGCTGCTCGTATAGCGAAAGCGGATAACTGTCCGACATATAATTTCCGGTCGCTCCGGCCACCCGAAAGAGCCGGACCTTGTTCTTGCCGATAGCATAGGTCGCCACGTGGGTCGAGGCCTTCATGACCTCGGGATAATCCTGGGTCGCCCGCGACTCGTTCGGTTCATCCACCAGGATATGCGTGATCGGGTATTTCTTGAACAGGGCTGTGTCCGCTTTCGAAACACCGAACATGTGAATGATCGACTTGAGATTCGTCTCCAGCGTCATATTGGGGCCGAACGGTCCCGATACGACCGCCTCCGGCGACACCACCATCGCCAGGTCTCGGCTGTTGTCACGGGCAATGTACACGGGACGCTGCGCCCAGTAGACATAGCTACCAATGCCGGTGCCAACGATAACCGCACCAAGAACGCTTGCTGCCAAGAATGCTGAAACTCTCTTGTACACGAACACGCGGCGCCGGTAGAGTACGATTCCCCAGGCCACCAGCCCGGTCGTTACCGCAGATGCAAGTGCCAGCCAGTACTTGAAATCCGTGAAATAGAATTGCTCGCCGAGCGCTTCGCGAATACGGCCATAAACTTGATAGATCGGTACGAGCCCCAACGCGAAACAGATCGGATAGAACAACAGCGGGATGCGGTCGGCACCTGACGGTTGCCATGGGCGAGCTACGCGAGCGATGAGAGACGCCGCCCCTGCCTGCATGGCGTAGATCATCACGAGTTGGTACCGGAGCGGCCGATAATTCCAGATCATCAGCGCGCCGTAGAAAGCCACGATCATCGCAGCCACGAACAGATGCCCGGCGTTCCAGCCCGTATGCCCTTTCTCCCACGACCGCTTCTGCACCGCCTGAAACGCAATCACACCAAGAAATACAGCCGACAGGATTGCCGGCACCGGCAAACGCGGAAACAATTGTGAGAAGATCCCGAACGTGACCATTTTGTATACGAATTCATCAAATGAGTTCAGCGCCTCAGGCGCGCCATAGAGCGAAACGGTTTGCTCCTCCAGGTACCCCGCCACTTGCTCCTGCATGACGCTGTACGAAAAGAAATACCAAAAGGTGGCCACTGCCGCTATTCCCGCGACGAAAGCAATCGGGGCCGAGAGCCGAATGCGCGGAAGTTCCACGCCATCGTGAAATAACCGGTAACCGATCAGCACAGCAAACGGCGCCAGAAACACCAACCCCATCACCTTCCCAAAAAAGATCGCTACGCCAAGCGACAGCCCGGCCAGCGCGAACGCCGGCCACTTTCGAAAGTAGCTGCACATCACCAACGCGAGGAAAGCATAGAACGCCATCGCGTGCTCCAGAAACGGCGCGCGGCCGTAGAACGTCAAACTATAGTCGAACCCCGCAAACAACAGAAACAGGATGGCGATTTTGTTACCGGCAACCTTGCGGACAAACAGTCCAAACAGCGTCAGCGCTCCCCAGGAATAGATCACCCCGACCAGATTCGATTGCCAGATACCGACACCGAACAACTTGAATACTACGACGGCCAGCGCTGTGACACTCGACTTGAGAAATAACACGAACCGGAAGTCGTGAAGCGGATTGAAATCGCCAGTCTGGAGATAGAGTCGAGCGAACAGCGTATACTGACCGGTGTCGGTGTAGATATCATTGGAACGGGAGACATCGATTGGCGGGTCCGCCCCGAGCTTGTAGAGCCGAAGTCCCAAACACAAAAGCAGGATGGCAAGAATGATTATCCCCGACCATCCTGAATAACGAGATTTGTTCTCAGCGGGCCCCAAAGAACTCCTTGATCTTCGATACTACATACTGAATCTGCTCGTCGGTCAACTCCGGGAACATCGGCAGTGATACGATCCTGTCCGCCATCTTCTCGGTCACGGGGAAATCCCCCCGTTTCTTGCCGAGATGCGAGAACGCCTTCTGCAAGTGAATCGGGACCGGATAATGAATGAGCGTCGAGATACCGTTGCTCTGAAGAAACTGCTGAAGTTCCTCACGGCGGTCGACCTCAATTACATACAGGTGAAACACCTGAAAATAATCCGGATTCATGTCCGGTACCGTCACTGGCGCCCCTTTCAGCAACTCGCTGTACCGATGCGCCACGCGGTTTCGCTCGGTATTCCATATATCGAGATGCCGCAGCTTCGCATTCAACACCGCCCCCTGTATCCCCTCAAGTCGCGCATTGTAGCCCAGCAATTCGTGATAATATTTTTTCTCGGAGCCGTGATCCCGAAGCATCCGCACTTTGCGCGCCAGCTCAGGATCAGACGTCGTTACCGCCCCTCCCTCTCCATACGCGCCGAGGTTTTTCCCAGGATAAAACGAGAACGCCGCAATCGGCGCCATCGAGCCCGCCGTACGCCCTTTGTATTTCGCGCCGTGTGATTGAGCCGAATCTTCAAGCACGGCCAGTTTGTGCTTCGCGGCTATCGACAGAATCGGGTCCATGTCGGCGGTTCGGCCATACAAATGAACGGGGATAATGACCTTGGTCTTTTTGGTGATCGCCCGCTCGATCAGGTTTGGATCAATCGTCCGACTCGCTGGATCGCAGTCCACCAATACCGGCGTGGGACCGGCATGAGCAATCGCGGCTGCTGTAGCAATGAACGTATTGGCTGCTGTAATGACCTCGTCTCCTGGGCCAACTCCGAGAGCCTTCAACGCCAGCAAGAGCGCATTGGTGCCGTTGTTGATGCCAATACACTCTTTGGTTTGGCAGTAGGCCGCGAAGTTCTTTTCGAACTCGGCTACCGCCGGCCCGAGGACGTATGCCGACTTGTCCAACACCCCTTGAATAGCTGTATCCAGTTCCGATTTTATGGAGCGATACTGAGCTTGTAAGTCTAAGAATGGTACTTGCATGTGGTTCCTTTAGCAGGGGGGAAGTATATCAGATTGTGACCGAAAGTCAAGACGACTGGCGATGACTGACTGTCAGCAGTTGCATTCGTACAAGGGGACGCCAAAGAACAAAAAGTCGATGAGGGCCTGCAAGTCCGAAATATCAACGGTATAGGACCAATCCAAGTCATTCTCTTCGAGGCAGGCCGATAAAACTTGCTCGCCAGAGAAGAGGTAGTCGACTATGGCTGCCAGATCGGAGATATCGACCAAGTCTCCGGGATCACCATCGAGATTACCGACTAGACCCTGGCAGCACGCGGTACAAAGGCAACCGCCGAAGAAAGAGTACAGCCAGGCTCTGGCCTTTCTGACCCTGTTCTCAAAATTAGCCGTCGTACCACTTCTCAAGGTAACTAGGGCAATATAAAGTGTGAGCGAATCATCAGCCGCAAGCGAGTAGTTGTTCCTGAATGCCATTACACTATGCTGGTTACTTTTGACCGGCTCGGCTGAGTACCCGGGATTTTGCATATTGATCCATAGCTCGCTCGGCAGGAAACCACCGTTCGGCTCTACGAAGTCGGAGTTGAGGGCTGTATATGCACCGTACAGTGCTCGGTCTGGAGAACATATGTGCTGGATGTCAGTGTAGTTTTTAAGAAATGCTACTCCACCAAATCGTCTATCGTTTGATTGGCATTGCAGGGAAACATCCTGACCGTACTCCCCTCCTCGCTGATACATGAGGCGCAGCGAATCGACAAACCCACTCGTATTATGAGCCCCGGTATCGCTGGGAATATTCCAGTCAATCGCTACGCCGATTGTCAGCCCGCTCACGGACGTCCCCTTGTACGGAAACACCAGCATCTTCTGTATCAGGAACTCGCAACTGTCCGGATGTTTCGGCGCGTACCAAGTCAACTCCACTGCTACCAGCGAATCCACGGTCACAAACTGCCCGGTCTCAAACATATCGTAAGTTGGCGTGCTGGTGTGTCCGGTCGCCACAATTGGCCACTGCCGATCCATTACCGGCACAAACCCTCGCGGACCAGGGTAGCCGTCGCCGAATATCGACCAACTCGCTATCACCGTATCAGGATTGCTCAACTTTCGAAGTATGATCGGGGAGCCATCATACAGATAGACATCAGTCTCGCCGGGAATCGAATCAACCGTGTCGCAGTCGCCGAAGTCCCAGTAATCCATATTAACCCTTCCCGCGCCTCGTTGCCCGAAATTGCCGTCACTGCTGACCACCAATCGAAGGCAGGAAGTCGCGATCGTGTCGAGAATCGGCGCCACAACTGTGTCGGCAACCGGAATGTTGATCGTATACCACTGGGAATCCAGTGGCGCCGGTGAGTCCGACAAAAAATAAACGGAGCCGCGCAGCTCAATTACCGTGCCAGGACTGTTGATGATCGCTCCGGCGTTCAAGAACACGTACACAAAGTTGCTCTCGGAAGGCTGGACGCTGAGCGGCCCTGTGGACGACAGACCAAGCCAGTTGACCAAGACCAGAGATTCTTTCACCCCTACGATTTGAGAAACACTGAGTGTCGCGTCGCCGATATTCCGGAGCCAGATGTTCTCGGCACGCTGGAAGCCATGTTTGACCCACTCTGGATACGCAATGCCTGACGCACTCAACTCAAGCATCGGCCCGGCCGTGCCGGTCACTGCGACCAATACGACCAGACTCAAAATCATCAGTAGCTTCTTCAAATCATCGCCTCTCAAAACGGGCAGTTCGGCAAGTTCGCCCCAAAGAACAGGAAATCAATCAACATCTGCAAATCAGAAATGTCCATGCTGCCGTCCGAGTTTATATCGCACTCCTCGCTGCACATACAACAATTGGGCGGCCAGATGCCGAAAAAGAGCGGCGAGACAATGCAATCCAAATCCCCAATGTCCACCACACCGTCACCGTTCATATCGCCCGTGCTACCAACACAACACGGGTCAAGGGCGCTCGTTTCTGCCCCGCCCATGGCCAGCCAACACGTTGCGATCGTCAGCGCGATCAATGCAGTCTTGCGCATACGTTCATCCTTGGCATGCAATGCCAATGTTCCCAGGTTGTGCAGATGTCGTGAAGAGAGCGATGGGGACGCTGTTGCACCGTATCAGACCTAACCGGCCGGAGTGAGACTCCAAACAAGAATACCTAATACGGACTCTTGTGTCAAGTATTGTTTGCGTCGCTACACGGTTTCCATCCGTAGTGAAGCGGCAAACGATGGCCCTCACGCACATTGCGGCAGCACGGCCCCAAAGAACAGAAAATCTATCATGACTTGTAAGTCGGAAATATCAACACTACTGGAACCGTCTACGTCATTCTCCTCAAAACAATCGGAGAGAGTGCCGCCAGTGAACAGGTAGTCAACCATCGCCGATAGGTCGGAAATATCGACCACATCAGCCGGATCGCCGTCCAGGTTCCCTCTCCATCCTGCACAACACGGATCACACACATCGCCGAGACCATCGGCATCCAGGTCCTCCTGGCCCGGATTGGCTAGAACCTGTCTCAAAATTGCTTTAGCAGGATGAGGGTACAGGCGAGTTGTACAAAGCCCAGGAAATTAGCGGTGTAGTATTCCCAACGCACGAGGATACGTCGCTGCCACTGGAGCCACGAAAAG